>JBBPYI010000262.1:0-7073 GCA_038200075.1 Mycobacteriales bacterium | reverse complement strand
CAGGACCTCGTCACCGTGCTGTGCTCGTTCTTCTTCGTCATCGGCGACATCGACAAGTAGCTGCTGCCGCCTCTTCCGTTCTCGGTGCCACAGCTGCCCGGCGGCAGCATGCGGCCGGCACCGAGATGAGCCCGCGCGGGGCGTTGGCTGGTACCGCTGTTCTGTTCTCGGTGCCACCGCTGCCCGGTGGCAGCGTGCGGCCGGCACTGAGATGCGCCCGGCCCCGGGTGCTGGACGGAGTCAGCCGGCGCGACGGGCCGCCCGGCGGTGCCGCAGGAGTGCGACGAGCTCGTCAGCGAGCGCATCAAGATCGTCGGCGATCTCCTGGACGTCGATGCGGAACGTCGTCACTCCATGCTCGGCATGCAGCCAACGGTCGCGTCGGCGGTCGGCCCGGAACCGGTTTCGCTCGAGGTGGCTCAGGAAGCCGTCGACCTCGAAGACGGTCAGGCTCTCGTCGTCCAGCAGATCTGCATAGGCCGAGGCGCCGGCCTCGTTGACGAATCTCACCTCCACGCCCAATCCGGTCACGCCGCGGACCGCGAGCGCAGCCGCCAGCACGCGGACGGCGCCATCCAGGCTCAGACCGACGAGCTCGTCGAGAGCAGAACGAAGCGCGCGCGACCCCGAGACACCCCTCCCGCACCGCCCGCGCAGACGCGGGATGGTCGTCAGCCGCCGACGCAGCACGTCCTCGAGGATCTCCCTGAGCTCGACGGCTCCCAGGAGGCGAGCCGACTGGACCAGGGCCATCTCCAAAGCCATCACGCTGCTGCCGTCGAGAACCCGGGCCCCGCGCAACACCTGCGGCGCCAACCGGGTCACCTGCACCGGGGCCTGCAGGCGATAACGGGTGGCGTGCGCGACTCCGACCCGTACGACCTCTGGGCTGGGCGCGAGCCCGTGCAGCCACAGGGCCGTGAGGTCCACGAAGGCGTAAGCGCAGGTGACGCTCGCGCGTACCGCAGCTACCTGCTCACGGGCAGTCACGGGTTGTGTCGCGGCGATGAACACCCTCGGCTGGACGGCCACGAGACCGGCCCGGGCCGCGGCCCGCCTTGCATGCTTGCCGAGCTCTCTCGAGGTGAGCAGCCCGTCAGATGCGCGAGCCCGGTCTGACAGGTCCTTGTCCATGGCGTCGATCCTGACCGCTTCAGCGCGTGTGGTCACCGGCCGGAACGGGTCCTGTGGACAACGTCGCGGTGCGGGTGCGCGCCCATCTCGGTGCCGGCCCGACGCTGCACCCGGGCAGCCGTGGGACCGAGAACGGACAGGGACGCATGGTGGGGCGGGCCGGGCCGGGCACCCGCGCCCATCTCGGTGCCGGCCCGACGCTGCACCCGGGCAGCCGTGGGACCGAGAACGGACAGGGACGCATGGTGGGGCGGGCAGGCCCGCACGGCAGGATGGCGGCATGAGCCTGGAACTGCTGGACTGGCGGCGGGAGGTCGCCCGGCTGTACGCCGACGTGCGCGCCGAGAGCCATCCGCGGGTGGCACACGAGGGCTGGCAGGCCGTACGGGACCGGCTGTTCGCCGAGCACCCGCAGTCGCCCGTGGACCGCGACACCTTCACCGGACTGCGGGTCGCCGACTACGACCCCGCCTGGCGGGCCGAGGTGCGGCTGGAGCCCGCGGAGCCCTACCGCCTGGAGCTCGCGACGGCGACCGACGGGCTGGTGCCGTTCGAGCGGATCGGGATGCTGCGTACGCCCTGGGGGGCGCTGGACGCCTGGTGGCTGGACTCCTACGGCGGGGGGCTGTGGATCCCGGTCGCCGATCCCAGCCCGCTGACCTACGGCGGCGGCCGCTACCTCTACGACAGCGTCAAGGGCGCCGACCTCGGTATGACCGCGGACGGTCTGGTCGTGGTGGACCTGAACTTCCTCTACGCCCCAAGCTGCGCGCACGACCCGCGCTGGGCCTGCCCGCTGGCGCCGCCGGGCAACGTCCTGACGGTGCCGGTCCCGGTCGGTGAGTGCGTCGGCTGAGCTGCCCTGGTCGACACCGGAAGGGCTGCGCCACGCGACACCCGACGACGTGCCCGCGCTGTCGGCGCTGTGGACCGACCCGGTCGTACGCCGTCACCTCGGCGGTCCGGTGCCGGCTGACGTCGCGAGACAAAGGGCCGCGGATCATGTGCTGCGACCCGGCGCCTTCGTGATCGGTGAGCGCCTGGGACTGGTGGTGCTGTCACCGCACGCGTCCGGGGTCCACGAGGTGTCCTACCAGCTCCATCCGACCGCATGGGGGCAAGGCCACGCGGCCACGGCCCTGCGGGCGACCCTGGCGTGGGCGTTCGACCAGGCCGCCCTGCCCCAGGTGATCGCAGTGACGCAGACGTCCAACGCCCGCTCACTGGCGCTGCTGGCCCGGGTGGGGATGAGGCTGCAGGCCAAGACTGTCGAGCACAGCGAACCGCAGACCGTCCTGGTCGCGGTGCCCGACGGCCGACGGTGAGCTGGTGCCGACACGCCGAGCGCGTCGAGGCACCAGGCCGCCACCGGCGTCAGGACAGGGAGAACCAGTAGTGGCGGCGCAGCACGCCGTCGACCTCGGGCCGGTCGGTGAGCACGCCGTCGCAGCGCTCGATGACAGCCGCCGAAGCCACGTTGGCGTCGTCACAGGTGACCAGCACCCGGTCGACACCCCGCTCGCGCAGCAGCTCCAGCGACTGCCGGAGCACCTCGGTGGCGTAGCCGCGGCGCCGCGCGCGCGGACGGATGCCGTAGCCGATGTGGCCCCCGACCCGGGCCAGGTAGTCGTTGAGCTCGTAGCGCACCGAGACGCGACCGACCAGCTCACCGTCCGCCTCGACCGCCAGGAAGGCCGCCGGCACCCGGTCCGCTGGAACATTCTCCCCCCACCGCAACGACTCCAGCCGCGCCAGGTAGTCCGCCCACGGCTCGCCGTCGCGCAGGTCCAGCAGCAGCTCGAAGTCGTCCTCGGCGAGCTCGGTGTGGGCCTGGCGCGCCGCCGGCTCGTCGGTCAGCGACAGGGGTCGAAGCAGCAGCGTCATGCCGTCATGATCGGCTATGCCGCAAGCGGTTTCAGCTCTCGTCGATGGAGCCGCGTAGCGCAGCGTGCAGGGACAGCGGGGTCAGCACGCCGAGATAGCGCTCCGAGCCAGGCTCGAGCACCGCGACCCAGCCGGCGTCCTGCGCGAGCAGCTCGCCCATCGCGACCTTGAGTGTCGCATCGGAGCCGACGCTCGCGGCCAGCCGCTGCACGCGGTCGCCGACGAGCCCGTCACCGACAAGCCGATCGGAGGAGACGTAGCCGCGCAGCTGCTCGCCGACGTCCAGGACGATGGCGTACGCCGCGGCGCTGCTCGCGAGCGCCACCCGCGCGTCGGCGAGGGTGTCGTCCAGCGCCACGACCGGCGGTTTGTCGAGCTCGGCGGTGTCGATGCCGGTGACCGCGAGGCGACGCAGGGCCCGGTCGGCCCCGACGAAGTCCGCGACGAAAGGCGTCGCCGGCGCGCCGAGCACGGCGGCGGGGGTGTCGTACTGCTCGAGGATCCCGCCCTGTCGGAAGACGGCGACCCGGTCACCCAGGCGTACGGCCTCGTCGATGTCGTGGGTGACGAACAGGATGGTCTTGCCGACCTGCTGCTGCACCCGCAGGAACTCCGACTGCAGCCGGTCGCGGGCGATCGGGTCGATGGCCGAGAACGGCTCGTCCATCAGCAGCACCGGCGGGTCGGCGGCCAGGGCCCGGGCGACGCCGATGCGCTGGCGCTGACCGCCGGAGAGCTGGGCAGGCCACCGGTCGCGGTAGACGGCCGGGTCGAGGCCGACCAGCTCGAGCAGCTCGTCGGCGCGGGCCCGGCGGCGGGTCTTGTCCCAGCCGAGCAGCGACGGGACCGTCGCGACGTTCTCCCAGACGCGGTGGTGCGGGAAGAGCCCGACCTGCTGGATGACGTAGCCGATGCGGCGACGCAGCTGCACCGGGTCGACGCTGGTGACGTCCTCGCCGTCGAGCACGATCCGGCCCGACGTCGGCTCCACCAGCCGGTTGACCATCTTCATCGTCGTCGTCTTGCCGCAGCCCGACGGGCCCACCAGGCAGACGATCTCACCGCGCGGGACGTCGAGGTCGAGCTCCTGGACGGCGACCGTCCCGTCGTCGAAGTGCTTGCTCACGCCCTCGAGTCGGATCATGGGCTCGGAGGTAGCGTCCATGCGTGACCTTCCCTGGCAGTTCCGACGTGCTGGCCCAGGGGGTGCCCAACCCGTGGTTCTCGACCCTCTATCTCCAGCAGGGTAGGTCGGAGCTGCTGACGGCGCTGCAGCAGCACGTGATGATCACCGCCATCTCGGTGCTGGCGGGCCTGGTGCTCAGCCTGCCGCTGGCGGTGCTGGCCCGCCGCAGCAGGCTGGCAGAGACGCTCGTCATCGGCGGCGCAGGGGTGATCTACACGATCCCGTCGCTGGCGCTGTTCGCCCTGCTGGTGCCCGTGACCGCCTACACGGCCACGACGGCCATCATCGCGCTGGCGCTCTACACCCTGGTCATCCTGGTCCGCAATGCCGTCACCGGCCTGGCCGAGGTGCCGGCCGAGGTCGTCGAGGCCGCCCGCGGGATGGGCCTGTCGGCCTGGCAGCGGCTGCTCCGGGTCGAGCTGCCGATCGCGTTGCCGTCGATCGTCGCGGGCGTACGCGTGGCGACCGTCTCGACCATCTCGCTGCTGACGGTCGCGGCCTACGTGGGTACGGGCGGGTTCGGCCAGCTGATCGACCAGGGCTTCCGGGCCGACTACCGCGCCAAGATCGTCACCGCCTGCCTCGCCTGCGTTCTGCTCGCGCTGGTCGCCGACGCCCTGCTGGTGCTGCTGCAGCGCCTGCTCACCCCCTGGACCCGGACGGCCCGCTGATGCCGACCGACCTGTGGGGCTGGCTGACCTACACCGACCCGGCCGCCGGCATGCCCGCCCGCATCGTGGAGCACCTGCAGTACACCGCCGGCGGCGTCCTGCTGGCCTGCCTGGTCGGGCTGCCGGTCGGGTTGTGGCTCGGCCATCTCGGTCGCGGCGGAACGCTCGCCATCAACGTCAGCAACATCGGCCGGGCGATCCCGACCCTCGGGGTGGTGGTGCTGTTCGCCGTCTCACCGCTCGGCACGTCGCTGTTCGCGCTCAGCCTCGCGCTCGGGCTGTTCGCGTTGCCGCCCGTGCTCACCAACGCCTACGTCGGGATGCGCGAGGTCGACCGCGAGGCCGTCGAGGCCGCGCGCGGCATGGGCATGACACCCGGCCAGGTCTTCCGGCGCGTCGAGCTGCCCCTGGCCTTCCCCCTGGTCGCGGCGGGGGTACGCAGCGCGGTCCTGCAGGTCATCGCGACCGCCGTGCTGGCGGCGGCAGTCGGTGGCGGCGGGCTCGGTCGCTTCCTCATCGAGGGCCTGGGCAGCCAGGACTACCCGCAGCTGCAGGCCGGAGCGCTGGTCGTCGCCGCCCTCGCGCTCGTCGTGGAGCTGGTCCTCGGCCTGCTGCAACGGCTGGTCGACCCGGTGGCGCGCTCGGCTGCCGCCGCGGGGACGTGACAGGCTAACGACCCCTGACACGCGTCCGGCCCTGCCGGACGGGACACGAAGAGGCCCTCATGCTCGCTCGCCGCCCCCGCCTGCTCCTGCTCGGCACCGCTCTGGCCGCTCTCACGCTGAGCGCCTGCGGTGACAGCAGTACGCCCGCGTCGCGCATCACCGCCGACCCGTCGGTGGCCGCCGGCAACGCGCTGCCGACCTCGGGGGGCTCGGGCGCGGTCGTGATCGCCTCCGCGAACTTCCCCGAGAACCAGATCTTGGCCGAGGTCTACCGTCAGGCCCTCGCGAACGCCGGCTACGACGCGACGGTCAAGCCGCTGACGACGCGGCCCAACATCACGGCGGCGATCGCGAGCGACGACGTGCAGGTCGAGCCGGACTACGTCGGCAGCCTCACGGAGTTCCTCAACCGCGAGAAGAACGGCCCGGACGCCCCGCGGGTCGCCACCGGAGAGCTGGACGCCACGCTGGCCAAGGCCCGCGAGCTCGCCGAGCCGAAGGGGCTCACGCTGCTCATGCCCTCACCGGCCCAGGACCAGAACGCCTTCGCCGTCACCCGGAAGTTCTCGATGGACAACGGGGTCACCAAGATCTCCGACCTCAAGGGCTACACCGGTCCGCTGGTCCTTGGTGGTACGCCCGAGTGCAAGACCTACTTCGGCTGCCAGCCGGGCCTGGAGAAGACCTACGGCCTGACCTTCACCGGCTTCGAGCAGACCGACCTCGGCGGCACGCTGTCGGTCAGCAAGCTCAAGAGCGGCAAGGTCACGCTCGGGGAGTTCTTGTCCTCCGACGGCAACGTGAAGGCCAACGACTTCGTCGTGCTCGAGGACGACCTCAAGCTGCAGCCGGTCGACAACGTCGTGCCGGTGGTGTCCGCGAGCGTCGCGGGCGACACGCTGCTCACCGACATCCTGGACGCGGTCAGCGCGGCCATGAGCACCGACGACCTGATCTCGCTCAACGCCGCGGTCAGTCTCGACCGCAAGCTGCCGGCGCAGGCCGCCACCGACTTCCTGGTCGGCAAGGGCCTGACGACCGGCTGACCGTCGAGCGTCGGCTCAGGCCTGCAGGTAGTCCAGGAACCGCGCCCGCAGCAGTGGCTCGTCGGCGCCGAGCGGCTCCTTGCCGCGCAGCTCGCGCACCAGGTGCACGGCCTCGGTGATGGAGCCGGTGATGCCGCCGGAGGAGCCGTCCTCACCGGCGATGGCGGAGGCGCCGCGCATGTGCTTGACCAGGTCCCAGACGAAGCCGCGGTCGTGATCGCGCTCCGCCTTGGCCAGGGCCTGCTCGCGCAGCTCGTCGGTCGACAGGTCGTGAAGGTCCATGCGCGGAACGCTAGTGCCCGGGAAGGTCGGGCGTACGGCAGGAGCGCTCCAGCAGCAGCGCCGCCAGCACCAGCGCCGCGCTGAGCGCGACCGACACCGCAGCGATGGGGATGTCGCGGTCGCTCGCCGCCAGGTCGCCGCCTCGGGACAGCACCCAGGCGAGCAGGCCGGCGTACGCCCCGAGCAGCACCGCCCCAGCGGTGCT
>JBBPYI010000261.1:0-7271 GCA_038200075.1 Mycobacteriales bacterium | reverse complement strand
ATGAGCCCGGCGAGGCGGCCCGCGTCGTCCACGATCGGCAGCCGCTCGCGCTTGTGCTGGCGCAGGATGGTCGTGGCGTCCTCGCGCGAGATGCCGAGCGGCGCCGTCACGAGCGGCATCGGCGTCATGACGTCGGCCACCAGCGTGACGCCCCACTCCGCGACCGCGACGAAGCGCAGGTGGCGGTTGGTGATCATGCCGAGCAGGGTGCCGTCGACGTCGACGACCGGCAGACCGGAGACGCGGTACTGCCCGCACCGCTCGTCCAGGTCCTCCAGCGTCGCCTTCGGCCCGATCGTGACGGGGTTGCCGATCATGCCGGTCTGGGTCCGCTTGACCAGGTCGACCTGGTAGGCCTGGTCGTCGATCGACAGGTTGCGGTGCAGGATCCCGATGCCGCCCTGGCGGGCCATCGCGATGGCCATCCGCGACTCGGTGACGGTGTCCATCGCGCTGGAGACCAGCGGCAGACGCAGCGTGATCCCGCGGGTCAGGGGCGAGGAGGTGTCGACCTCACTCGGGATGACGTCGGTCTCGCCGGGCAGCAGCAGCACGTCGTCGAAGGTCAACCCCAACGGCGGGAACATCGGGTCGTACGCCTCGCGGTCGTCCTCTGAGGGGTGCATCGGCGCCTTCCCTGGAACAGGTGGGGGAAGCCCGCGAGCCTACCCGGCGCCCCTGACACGACGGTCGCGCACCACCTCAGTCCTGGGGGGAGTCCGCAGCCGCCGGGTCATCCGGAGGGTCGGCCTCCCCGCCCCGCGGCTCACCACCGACCGGACCGCGGCCGGCGCCGACCTCGGCGGGGCGGGCGGCCGGGGTGTCCTCGCCGTTGCTCACCACCTGCTCGTCGGTGTCCGGCGGGTCCTGCTGGCGGTCCTGCGGCGCGGGCTCCGTCGACCCGTCGTCGGTGGGCTGTCCGCTCCCGCCACCGCCGCTGCTGCCGCGTTCGTTGTCGCCGTCCTCGGCCGCCGAGGGGATGGGCACCGGCAGCCGCGACGACGACGGCGTCGGCCGCTCGGTTCGTGCCGGGGCGGGCGCCGCCGGGGTGGCGGCAGGGGTTGAGGTGGGCGCGGAGGTGGGCGTGGCAGTAGGCGTGTCGGTGGACGAGACGGTCGGCACGCTGGGGGCAGTGGGGTGATCGCCACGCGGCAGCTCGAAGGTCGTCACGGCACCGACGACGTCGGCCACGACGCCCTGGACCGTCGGCGGCAGCGCGTTGGCGCTGGCCGCCGTCAGCAGCCCACCCAGCCCGGCCGCGACGACGACCGCCGCCCGGGGCCCCCATCCGCGCCACGGCGACGGCGCCCGTACAGGCCCCGGTGTGCAGCCCTGCTCCAGCATCGCGGCGAGCGCGGGGCTCGCTGCGGCGACGGGCTGGTCGGCGGCCGCCCGGAGCCGGGCGACGGCCCCCGACAGCGCCAGCTCGTCGGGAACCGGCCGTCCCGCCAGCAGCGCCTCGACCGTGCGGTCGGAGAACGGCCGGCTGGCGAAGATGTCCATGATGTCTCCGTCATCGTCAGCGGGCCTCACAGGGGTACGCCGTCTGGTCCGAGCCGGGCACGAAGCGCCAGCAGGCCGCGGCGCTGGAGCTGCTTGACCGCTCCCGGGCTCCGCCCGAGGGCCTGCGCGACCTGCTCGACCGTGAGGTCGGCCACCAGCCGCAGGAGCAAGACGTCGCGCTGGGTGTCCGGCAGGCCCGCCAGCAGGGCCGTGACGTCGTCGGTCGCCAACGCGTCCAGCGCCGCCGTCTCGGCCGATGCGGCGCGGCGCGGATCAGCTCCCGGGTCGTACTCGACGGACGGCGTACGCCGGGCGCTGCGGCGCAGATCGTCCACCAGCCGGGCGTGTGCCACGGAGAAGACGAAGGTGCGTACGCCGGCTGCACCGCCCGTCACGGTCGACAGTCGCGGCAGCACGGTGAGGAACACCTCGCTGGTGAGGTCCTCGGGCTCGCTCGCGCCGCGGGCGCGCAGGTAGCCGGTCACCCGAGGGGCGAGCTCGTCGTAGACGACCCGGATGCCCCAGGCCAGCCCCGCTTGCGCAGCCGGAAGCGCCTCCTCGAGCTGCTGCTGGCCCACCGGCCCCCGCCTGCCGTCCCCACATCAGCGTGGCAGGCGGACCGGATGGTCCGCCTGCCACATTGTGCGCCTGGCTAGTTGTCGGAACTGCTGTCGTCCTGACCCTGGTCGTCGGCCGAGTCGGTCTTGTCATCAGCCGAGTCGCTCTTGTCGTCGGCCTCGGTCTCGTCGTCGACCTCGGTCTTGTCGTCGGCCGAGTCGGTCGTGTCATCAGCCTCGTCGGTCTGGTCGTCGGCCTGCTCGGCCTGGTCGTCAGCCTCGACGTCAGGACCGTCCTGGGCGTCGGCCGGCTCGCTGGTGGGCTCGTCGACGGGCTCGGCGACAGGCGCCACCGCGGGAGCGACAGGGGCGGCCGGCGCAACGGGCACGGCCGGCGCAACCGGCACGACGGGGACGCTGACCGGGGCGACGGGTACGGCGTCGGGCGACGGCGACTCGCTGGGCTCCGCTGCCTGCTCGGCCGGGGCCGGCGCGTCGGAGCGCGTGCTGGCCGCCAGGGCCGAGCCTGTCGCGCCGGCCGCACCGAGGGTCGCGAGCGCCGCCACGCCGGCGACCGCCGTCTTGGTGGTCAGGCCGGCCGTGGACAGCTTGGCCAGGGCCAGGGACATGACGCTCATGAGTGCTGCCTTCCGTGGGGGGTGGGGGTGCATCCACGTCATCGCTCGGGGTCACCGCAGGGTTACGCGGTGCCGGCGGGTGGCTGTCTGGACGGGTCTAGGCGAGGTCCTGCAGGGACGGCGCGATCCGCGTGGGCTTGGCCGGGGTGGTGGTGCTACCCCGCGGTGCGACAGGTCTGGTGGTGGTGGTGGTTCAGGTGACCAGGCCGCGCCGGAAGCCCAGCGCGACGGCCTGCGCGCGGTCGTTCACGCCGAGCTTGCGGAACAGCCGGCGGGCATGGGTCTTGATGGTGTCCTCGGACAGGTAGAGGTCCTTGCCGATCTGGCCGTTGCTCTTGCCCTGGCTCATCCCGGTCAGGACCTGCAGCTCGCGTTCGGTGAGCTGGCCGCCGGGCGGGGTCGAGCGCGAGCTCTCCCTGACGGCCAGCGCCCGTCGCAGGGAGGGCTCGACCAGGTCGTCGCCGTCCAGGGCGTGGGCGACTGCGGCGCACAGCTCCTCGTGGCTGACGTCCTTGAGCAGGTAGCCGCGGGCGCCGTGCGAGACGGCTGCGGCGACCTGGTCGCGGTCGTCGGCGGCGGTGAGCATGAGCACCTTGGCGGCGGGGTGGGCAGCAACCAGCCGACGGGTCGCCTCCAGGCCGCCGAGCCCGGGCATCCGCACGTCCATGAGCACCAGGTCGGGCTGCTCGTGCTCGTAGCGCGCGAGCACCTCCTCGCCGCTGGCCGCCGTCTCGACCCGGTGCACGCCGGGGACGCCGGCCACGAAGGTGCGCAACCCCTCCCGCACGATGCGGTGGTCGTCGCAGATGAGCACGGTCGTCACAGGTGGTCCTCGTCGGTCGGGAGCAGCAGCAGGGTTGAGGTGGGTCCGGCGACCAGCTCGGCGCCGACCGCCCGGGCGCGCAGCGCCCACGTCGCTGGATCGGGCACGGGAGCGTCGAGCACGAGCGCGACGCGGTCGCCGTCGACGGTCAGCCGTACGTCCAGCAGGGTGTCGCCCGCCACGGCCTGCACCAGGCGGTACGCCGCGGCGACCGCGGGGCTCGCTACGTCGACGGCGGGGTCGGCGTGCAGGCGAAGGCCCGGCTTGCCGGCCGCGACGAGCTGGGCGCACAGGTCGAGCAGGGCGGTCATCAGCCCCTCGTCGCCGCGCGGGCGCAGCAGCCACACCTCACGGCGCAAGGCGACCAGTGCGTCCTGGACGGCGTCGCGGGCCAGCGCCGGGTCGGCGCCACGGGCGACGGCGTCGCAGGCGTAGCGCGCGACGACCAGCGCCTGCAGCGCGCCGTCGTGCAGCCGGTCGGCGAGGCGATCGAGGTCCTGCTCGGCCGCCGCCAGCAGCGCAGGCGCCGCGGTCACAGCAGGCTCGGCGGTCCGGGGCAGCAGCACCGGTGACCACCACCTTTCAGCGTCGAGCCGGTGCCAGTCACCGTCCTCGCTGTCTGCATCGGCAGCAGGGCGGCCGGACGTGAGCCCTTCGCTGCCTGCCGTCTCAGCCCTCCAGCAGGGCAGCCACATCGGGTCGGCCAAGCCACTCGGCGCGCACGCCCGGTGGCAGGTCCCCGGCCAGCGTCATCACCGCCGAGCGTGCGGCGGCCAGGCTGCGGGAGCTCTCGGCCGGGTCGTCCTCGGCCACCAGCGCGCCCAGCAGGGCCCGGGCCGGCCAGATCAGCGGCACGGTCCCGAGCGACTCGGCCAGCGTCGCGGCCCGCCGCAGCGTGCCCGCGGCGTCGCTGTCACCGTCGACGCTCGTCCCGCCCGAGACCTGCGCGATGCCCAGGATCAGCAGGCCCTTCGCGACGTGGCGGGGCGCGCGGGCGCCTTCGGCCCGGTCGATGGCGGCCAGCGCGGTCGTGACGGCCTCGTCGACCTGACCGTCGAGCAGGTGCACCTCGGTCTCGGTCCAGCCCAGTCGCACCCGCTGGCGCCACCACTCGTCGCTGCGGGGCGGCACGAGCGCACGAGCCTGCTCCAGCCGACTCGACGCCTCGTCGGCGTCGTCGAGCCCGACCGCATCGGCGGCCAGCCCGAGCTGGGCGTCGAAGGCTGCCTCTCCCGCGCCGTCGGCGAGCGCCAGCGCCTCCAGGTCCGAGGCCCGGGCCACGGCGTGGCGGCCGAGCTGGCGGTGCACGCTGGCCACGGTCGAGGCGGCCAGGGCCGCGAACAGCCGGTTCTCGGGCGGCGCCTCGGGGGCGCGGCCGCTCTCGACCAGCGGCGACAGCACGGTCAGCGCGCCGCCGTAGCGACCACCGGCCCCCAAGGCCACCCCGAGCAGCCAGCCGGCGGCGGCCATCTCGGCCGGGCGGCCCTGCGAGCGGGCGAGCACGACGGCCTGCTCGAGCACCCCGACGGCGGCGGCAGGCTTGCCGTGGAAGGCGGCGTGCTCACCGCTGGCGAGCAGTCCGGCGAGATCACCCTGGTCGGTCACGGGCGCAGGCTAGTGCCCGTACGCCCGGTCGGGTCCACGTGGCGACACGACTCACGCGCCGAGGGCCTGCTCGACGAGCTCGACGGCGTGCTGGAGGTCCTGGGCGACGCCGACCCGCTTGGGCAGGCGGTCCACGACCCAACCGGGACCGCCGACCAGCACCGCCGTCGCCGGACGCGTGACCGGGAGCGTCTCGAGCACGCGTACGTCCGCGGACCCGCGCAGCTGCGACCAGATGAACAGTGCGGCCGGGCCGGTCCGGCGTACGGCCGCCTCGAGCGCCGCCGCCGGCATCGCCGGGCCGAGGGTGCGGGTGGCGACCCCTCGCTCGGCCAGGCCTGCGCCGAGCGCGTGCAGCGGCAGGGCGTGCTGCTCGTCGGGTGCGCAGGCCAGCAGCACGGGGCGTCGTCCGGGGCGTTCGGTGACCTGCTCGCTGGTGGCTCGCAGCGCGACGGCAGCGCAGTCAGAGAGCATGTGCTCGACCTCGACGCCTTCGCCGGTCGCAGCCCAGCGGGCGCCGACGGCGACCAGCACGGGGCGCAGCACGTGGTCCCAGGTGTGCAGCACGCCGTGGGCGCTGATCTGCTCACGCAGGGTGCGGGTCGCGGTGGCGGCGTCCAGCGCCATGGCCGCCCGACCCAACCCCCGCACCGTGGCATCGGCGCCCGGCAAGGCCAGCACCCGGCCACCCGGACCGCCCCTGCGAGGGGAGAGGCGACCGTCGCGATCGGGCAGCGGGGCGATCGGCTCGACGTCGGGGGCGAGCGGCTCGGCCAGCACCACGCGGGCGGCCTCGCCCGGCGAGACGCCCTCCAGCGTCAGCCGGCGCATCGTCTGCAGCCGGGTGACGTCCAGGGGGGAGTAGCGGCGGTGGGCGCCGGCCGCGTGCTCGCTGGGACCCAGTCCGTAGCGACGGTCCCAGGTGCGCAGGGTCGCCGGGGCGACGCCGAGCCGGTGGGCGACGGCGGCGACGGTCAACCGGGCGCCCCGGTTGTCGGTCGTCTCCTCGTCCATCTGCCAAGGATGCGGGGCGGGCGGCCGTCGCACAATTCGACTCGACGCAGGCGTGGCGCGATCGACCGGGCTTTTCTTTCTTCTCCCAAGGGGTTGAACAACTTGTGAAGCGGTACTACGGTGAAGCACGGCTCCCCGGACCCCCGGAGCCACATCAACCCTGAGGGATCACCATGACCGACATCTCGCGCTTGCCCGGCCCGCAGTCAGACCTCTGGGAGTGGCAGCTGCACGGCGCCTGTCGTGGCAAGGACACCGACCTGTTCTTCCACCCCGAGGGCGAGCGCGGCCCGAGCCGCAGCAACCGCGAGGCCGCCGCCAAAGCCGTCTGCGCGTCCTGCCCCGTGGTCCAGCAGTGCCGCGCGCACGCCCTGGCAGCACGAGAGCCGTACGGCGTGTGGGGCGGGCTGTCCGAGCACGAGCGCGAGGCCGTCCACGTACGCGGCGAGCTGCAGGAGCACGCCACCGCCAGCTGAGCAGACCACGGCAGGACATAGCGGACACCGTCACCGCAGCGGTCACGTATCGTTGCAGTGACCAGGCAGTCACCGACGGCCTCATCCGACCCGCTCGACCCAGCCGGGAGTGCTCCGCGGTGCTGCTCATGTCCTCCCGCTCGGCCCGAGCCGCCGTGCGCGCGTCGATGGCCCTCGGCCTGGCCCTGCTGGCCGGCTGCTCCGCCGGCCCCGCCGCACCGCAAGTCGCGCAGCCCGGTGAGCAGCTGGTTGCGACCGAGCCGGCTGCCCCGTCGCCGTCCCCGACCCCCTCCCCCGCAGTCATCGCGCCCGACCGGGCCCGCGCCGCCGTCGAGGTGCCGGTCAAGGCCCTGGCCGCGCGCGTACGCCCTGATGTGCTGGTGATCGGCAAGGCCACGATCAGCCCCGGCGCCGTCAGCAAGCTCGCCGCCCTCTCGCCCAGTGGCGGGGCCCTGGCCTTCCGTGCGGGCACGCTGATGGTCGGGGGCAAGCCGGTCCGGGTCGTCGGGATCGACCCCTCCACCTTCCGGGCCTTCGCCGCCCAGGGCACCGCCGAGGCCACCGCCGTGTGGCAGTCGATCGCCCGCGGTGAGGCCGTCGCCTCCCACGACACGGCCAAGGCCCTCAAGCTCGGGCTCGGCAAGGACGTCGCGCT
>JBBPYI010000260.1:0-3493 GCA_038200075.1 Mycobacteriales bacterium | reverse complement strand
GATCCGACTCAGGCTTCTTCCATCCCGCACGAGGCATGCCAAGAAACTACACCGGTGTAAGCCTAACTGAACGGTATTGGGTCTAGATCCGCTTCTGCCAGGCCATACCCCCGCCGTTCACGCGAGCGCCGAGGGCGTCGTTGACCCGGATCATCGCGGCGTTCTCCTCGGCGTTCCAGGTGGTGATGAAGCGCGCCTGGGGGAAGGCAGCCGACAACTCCCGCAGAGCCGCGAGCTTGACCAGCGTCCCGAGCCGGTGACCACGATGCTCGGTCAGCACGATGGTGTTCCACTGATAGGCCCGCTGCGCCGCGGCGCGCGGCACCGCCATGTCGGTGTAGGCAACCATCCGGCCGGTCGGCCGATGGACCGCTCCAGCGGCGAACAGCGCCCTGTCCATGGCGGCGGCCAGCTGCTCGTGGCGCCGCACCCGGGGACCGTCGAAGGACTCCTCGGTGATGTCGAGCTCACCCAGCGGGATGTCGGTCGACATCCGCTGGTGCAGGTAGGCCAGATCCGGCAGCAGCGGCTCGGGCACGGCCTGCCCCCACGTCACGATGTCGAAATCAGCCGCGTACGAACGTGACTCGGCCTCCAGCGCTGCCGCCCGGTCGAGGTCGAGTGGCAGGTCGATGTCGCGGCGTACTTCGCTCTGGCCCAGCGTGCAGCCCAGGGCCGCGCCGGCTCCCCGAGCCATCGGGCTCCCGCCGGCGCCGGGCACCTCGTCGGAGTAGCCCAGCAGCGTCGTACGCCCGCGGGCGCGGCAGCGCTCCTCCAGCTCAGCCAGCAACGCCCGGGCCACCCCCCGGCGGCGCTCGGGCAGGCTGGTGTAGAGCTCCATCTCGACCAGGTGCAGGTTGTCGCGCAGCGGCAGGTCCGCCCGCGCGGCACCCACGACCCGGTCGCCGTCACGGGCCGCGAGCAGCCACCTGTCGTGGTCGTGATCGGCGTCCAGGGCCGACAGCGCGGACGCCCGGATCTCGTGCGCCAGCCAATCGGGCTCGCCGGGTCTGACGTGCTGCTGGACCTGCTCGGCGACCGCGAACCACGCGGCGAAGGCGTCGGGGTCTCGGGGGTCGACCTGCTCGATGTGCACGTCCGTCAGCGTCTCAGGAGACGTCGAAGGGATTTCGGCGCCAGAGCCCGACCTGCTCGTCCACCACGACTCCGAGCCCGACGAGGGCGGCCTCCTGCTCGGGCAGCGCCGCCAGCGACAACCCGACGGGAAGCCCACGCGGGTCGAGCCCGACCGGCACCGACAACGCAGGGAAGCCCGTCACCGACCAGACCTTGCTGGGCCAGATCGACGGGCCCCGAGCAGGCAGCACCGCCGGCGGTCGGAGCAGGGTCGGGTGCGCCACCGCGTCGAGTCGCTGGTCGGCGAACAGCCGGCGCCAGGCCTGCGCCCACTCGCGGCGGTGCTGCTGCGCCGCGGCGTACTGCTCCGGAGTCACCACTTCGCCGGACCGCAGTCGGGCGAGTACGTCTGCCCCGTAGAGAGTCTCGTCCTGCGCCAGCCACTCGCGGTGCACGGCCAGCGCCTCGGGATCCATCGTCTGGTCGTAGGTCCCCGGGGACGCTCTGACCTGCTCCAGGCCGGCAGGGGCCGGCACCTCGACCAGCTCGGCACCGCGCTCGACCAGGATCGCCAGCCCCTTAGCGCACAGCCGGTCGAGATCGGCGTCGGCGCCGTCCCAGAGCTCCGGCACGACGCCGATGCGCACGCCTGACAGGTCCTCGCGAGCCGCAGTGGGGTAGTCCGGGACGGGTGCGTCGAGCGACCCGGGGTCGCGGGGGTCGTGGCCCGCGAGCAGCCGCAGGAGCAGTGAGACGTCGAGCATGCGCCTGGCCATCGGACCGGCGGTGTCGAAGGACTGGGCGAGCGGCAGCACGCCGTACGTCGAGACGCGGCCCTGCGCCGGACGCAGGCTCGACAGGCCGCAGGCCGCGGCCGGGATGCGCAGGGAGCCACCCGTGTCGCTGCCGGTCGCCATCGGCACCATGCGCGCGGCCAGCGCCGCACCGCTCCCGCCGGAAGACCCGCCCGGGGTGCGGCTCAGGTCCCAGGGGTTGCGGGTGGGCACACTGCCTGTGCCGTAGGCGAACTCGTGCAGCGTGGTCTTGCCGAGCAGCCCGGCGCCGGCGTCACGCAGGCGGGTCCAGACGGCGGAGTCGATGCCCGGGTCGTGGCCGATCAGGACCCGGCTCGACGCGGTCGTCGGCGTGCCGGCCGTGAGGTAGAGGTCCTTGACCGCGACCGGGATGCCCGCCAGTGCGCCGACCGGCTCCCCGGCAGCCCGAGCCGCGTCGGCGCGCTGGGCCGCACCCAACGCCAGCTCGGGCGTCAGGGTCGTGAAGGCCCGCACGGCGGACTCATGCGCCTCGACCCCGGCCAGGCAGGCGTCGAGCAGCTCCCGGGCCGACACCGACCGGGCGCTCAGCAGCGGCAGTAGCTCGGTCAGGGTCAGGTCCGCGGGATCGCTCACGGCACCATCCTTCAGCATCCGAGCGGGAATGCCGACGACCTGTGCAACGCTGTAGCCGTCAGCAGCCCGCCATGCGGCTGCCCGGTGCGCGTTGCGCACAGCTCATCTGGTCGCGCGTGAGTCAGAGTCGACTCACGCTGCGGACCCTCACCACCGCACCACCCCGGACGCCTGCATTCACGGGTGCCGGGACGCAGAGAGGATGTCGTCATGAACGACTTCGGACCCTGGGACGACTGAGTCCCACCCCCCGTACGACCCGGGCCGCCCGCATCTCGCGGGCGGACCGGTGCCGTGTCACAGCCAGGCCGCCAGGTCCCCGCGCTGCTCGACCACGATCTCGCCGAGCCCCTGCCAGTCGGCGGCGCGACGCAGCTCGGCCCGCAACGCCTCGGCCGTCGCGCCTGGGTCATGGCCGGGCTCGAGCCAGGCGGCCAGCACGCGCAGCACCCCGATTCGGCGGTCGGCTTTGAGGTCGACCCGCGCGCGGATGGCCTCGTCGTGCAGGAACGGCAGCACGTAGTAGCCGTGCACCCGCTTGGCCGCCGGGACGTAGATCTCGATGCGGTAGTCGAAGCCGAACAGCCGCTGCGCCCGCGACCGAGCCCACACCAGCGGGTCGAACGGTGACAGCAGCGCGCTGGCACGCACCCTGCGCGGCATGACGGCGCCCGGTGACAGATAGGCCGGCCCCCGCCAGCCCTCGACCTGGACGGGCAGCAGCTCACCGGCCTCGACGAGCTGGCGTACGGCGTAAGCCGCCTCAACTGGACGCAGCCGGAAGTAGTCGCGCAGGTCGGTCTCGGTCGCGACGCCGTACGCCGCGGCCGCGAGTCGGACCAGCTCGCGCTGAGCGTCCTCGCGGGTGGGCGTCGGCAGGGCCAGCACGGCTTCAGGCAGGACCCGCTCGGTGAGGTCGTAGACGCGGGTGAACGACCGTCGGCCGGCGGTGCTCACGCGGCCGCTCCAGAACAGGTACTCCAGGGCGGTCTTGGTCGCCGACCAGT
>JBBPYI010000259.1:0-4172 GCA_038200075.1 Mycobacteriales bacterium | reverse complement strand
GGACCGTCAGCTCGGGGATACCCGCGACGTCAAGAGGTGCAGCCTGTGCAGGACCGGTCCAGGTGGCGAACGTGCCTGGTGCGTCGGTCTTCTGCGCCGGAGCCGTACCGGTGATGACCTCTCCTGTGCTCGTCGGCGCGGATCCGCCCGTCGAGGTGAAGGTCGCCCGGCCTGCTGTCACCGGCTCGCCGGGGGCGACCAGGGCGTTGCCGGCCGACAGCGAGAACGGCGTGGACCGGCCGACGGGGTAGGACGGAGCCGAGCCGTAGGCGGCGGTGGCTGCCCGCAGCGCCGCCGTCTTGTCACCGGCATCGGTCGGGGCCGTGTAGGCGTAGTCCCGGAAGTACCGCACGGCCGGGCCGAGGTCGGTCGGGGCGTCCTTGAGCCAGTGCGCCATCCAGTCGCTGATGATGCGGCCCTGGTAGGTGTCGCGCAGGTCAGCGCTGCCCGCCTCCAGCGTGCCGGTGTCGAGCTCGCCCGCCACCGGGTTGCCGAAGGTGTGGCCCCAGGACTGCCAGACCATCCGGACGGTGTTGCCCTGCTTGCGCAGCTGGTCGTAGGTCGCGACGGCTTCGGAGATCGTGAACAGCGAGTCCCGCTGGCCCTGGCTGAACAGCACCGGGATCTTGATCTTCTCGGCGTAATAGCCGACGGACACGCCCTGCACCTTCGCGAGCGTCGCCGCGGACGGATAGCCGAGCGTCGCCTCTTCGGCCACGGCCTGGCAGATCCACGGGACGTAGCCGCCGCAGGTCCCCGGCTCGTTGCCCGGATAGAGCACCGGGCCGGCGACGCCGAGTCCGAAGAACAGCGCCTGCCAGCCTTCCTTCCACACTCCCGGCACCTCGCTCTTGACCTGGGTGCCGGCGCCGCCGGCGTTGTTCGGCGACAGCGAGTAGCCCAGGTCGTTCCAGGTGTACGTCGGCGCGAGCGCGTCCATCCGGGGATCGACCGAGGCGACGGCGAACTGGATCTGGCCGCCGTAGGAGCCGCCCAGCATGGCGACACGCGGGTCGTTGGCGTGCGGCTTGCCGTCGCTGCCCTTGGCGTCGAGCCGGACCAGCCCGGCGATGTCGAACGGCGCGCCGTCCTTGGTCGCGATCCCCTTGGCTCCGCCCAGGAAGCTGACCAGCTGCGAGCCGGCCTGCCCGTCGAAATCGGGATCGTCGACGTAAATACTGCAGGAGCTGCCACCGAAGCCCAGGCCCGAGTAGGACAAGGTGACGTAGCCCTGCTCGGCGAAACGCGCTCCGTACGAGCCGTTGCCGTTCGGCCCGGTCCCGCTCTTGTCCCCACCGAACCCGTTGGTCGCCAGGACCGAGCCGGGTGCCGGCTTGCCGGGCACGACCCCAGCGGGTACGCGGAGGTCGCCGACGACCTCGCAGGTGCGCCGGGCATCGGCAGGCCCGACCTCGACGGTGAACACCAGGGGCGTCGTGGTGAAGGCGCTCCCGGGCTCGGCCGCCGCGGCCGGGGATCCCGATCCCGTGACGGCCGCGCCCAGGGCCAGGGACAGCGCGAGCGCGACAGGCAGATTGTTCTTCACAGACAGCTCCTCGGTGACGACGTGTTGCTGCTGTGTTCGCCGTCGGGGACGCTCAGTCCTGCCTGACGGCCTACGGAGCGCTGAGCAGCACGCCGGGGTTGAGCAGACCGGCCGGATCCAGCGCGGTCTTGATCGCCCGCATGGCCGCCAGCTCGGTGGGACTGCGCGACAGCGAAAGCCAGGCGGTCTTGGCCCGGCCGACCCCGTGCTCGGAGCTGATCGAGCCGTCGAGCTCGGCCACCAGGCGCAGCACGGCGTCGGTGACGGCCTCCGCCAGCTCGCCGGCGCCGAGCACGTTGACGTGCAGGTTGCCCTCGTTGACGTGGCCGAAGACGATCGCGATGGCGTCGGGAGCGCTGGCCGCGATCGTCGGCTCGAGCCGGGCGACCAGCTCGGGCAGCCGGGCGGTGGGCACCGAAACGTCGAGCTTGACTGGCACGCCCTCGGCGCTGATGGCCTCGGTGTGCTGCTCACGGTAGGCCCACAGCGCCCGTTGACCGGCGCTGTCGGTGGCGACGGTGGCATCCAGCAGCCCCTCGGCCTCCGCGACCGCGTCGACCAGGGCGTCCGTCGGGTCGAGCCGGTCGGAGCACTCGACCAGCAGGTAGGCCGGGTGCTGCTCGGCAAAGGGCGCCGGCAGGTGGCCGTGCTTGCGGACCAGCGCCAGTCCTGGTGCGAACAGCAGCTCGGCGGCCGACAGGTGGGGCAGGCGCTCCCGCAGTCCGGGCAGCACTGCGATCGCGGCGTCGGCATCGGGCATGGCGAGCAGCGCCACGGCCCGGTGGGTCAGGCGCGGCACGAGCCGCAGCCGCACCTTGGTCACGACGGCCAGGGTCCCCTCGCTCCCGCACAGCAGTGACACGAGGTCGTACCCGGTGCCGTCCTTGAGCAGACCCGCCAGCCGACTGACGACCGAGCCGTCAGCCAGGACCGCCTCGGCCCCGAGGAGCTGGGCGCGCATCGAGCCGTAGCGCAGCACCCGGATGCCACCGGCGTTGGTCGCCACCAGCCCACCGACCGTGGCGGAGTCGCGGGCCGCGAGGTCGACGCCGAAGTCCAGACCGGCTGCCCTGGCGTGGTTCTGGAGCGCCGTCAGGGTCACACCGGCCCCGGCGCTGACCTGACCGCCGGCCCGGTCGACCTCCCCGAGCTCGTCGAGACGGGTCAGGCTGAGCAGCACCTCACCACCGGCGGGTACGGCGCCGCCGACAAGTCCGGTGTTGCCGCCCTGCACCACGATCGACACTCCCGCCTCGGCGCAGGCCCGGATGACTGCGGCGACCTCGGCGGTGTCGCGAGGGCGTACGACGCAGCCGGCGCGGCCGGTGAAGCGACCGGTCCAGTCGGTCTCGTAGGACGCGGTCAGATCGGCGTCCACAAGCACATGCTCGGCGCCGACGGCCGCCCGCAGCGCGTCGAGCGGCAGAGCGTGATCCACAGCGGCATCGACGGCGTACGGGGGCTGCGCCGCACCCTGGGGAGCGCGTCTGCTCTGTGGATCACCGGGCGGGGCGGGGGTGGTGTTGTCGACGGTCACGCGATCACGCGCAGGCGCACGGTCTCCGGCATCGCCAGCAGTGCGCCGGTCAGGTCCGACAGGTCGGTGGCGCCCACATCTGTCACGACATAGCCGAGCTGGCCGCGGGTCGACAGCAGCTGGCCCTCGATGTTGATGCCGTGCTCGGCCAGTATCGACGTGACCGTCGCCAGGACGCCCGGGGTGTTGCTGTGCAGGTGCAGCAGCCGCGGGCCGCCAGCACGGGGCAGCGCCACCGGCGGCAGGTTGACCGACAGGGAGGTGTTGCCCTCGCGGCTGTAGTCGCGCAGTTTGCCGGCGACAAAGTGTCCGATGTCCTGCTGTGCCTCCTCGGTAGAGCCGCCGACATGCGGGGTGAGGATGACGTTCCTGAGCCCGCGCAGCTCGGAGACGAACTCCTCGCCGGGCTTCTTCGGCTCGACCGGGAAGACGTCGACGGCCGCGCCCGTCAGATGACCGCTCTCGATGTTGCGCCGCAGCGCCAGATGGTCCACGACAAAGCCGCGGGACAGGTTGAGGAAGACGCTGCCTGCGCGCATCCGGGCGAACTGCTCCTCGCCGAAGAAGCTGCTGTTGGAGACCCGACCGTCGACATGCAGGCTGACGACGTCGGACTCGGCCAGCAGCTCGTCAAGCGTCCCGCACCGGCGGGCATTGCCGAGCGCGAGCTTGTCGGCGGTGTCGAAGAACAGCACCGACATGCCGAGCGCCTCGGCCAGCACGGACAGCTGGCTGCCGATGTTCCCGTAGCCGACGATGCCCAGGCGCCTGCCGCGCACCTCGTGGCTGCCGACCGCGCTCTTGTCCCACCGACCCGCGTGCATCGCCGCGTCCTTCTCGGTCAGTCGACGGGTCAGGGCGATGATCTCCGACAGGGCCAGCTCGACGACGCTGCGGGTGTTGGAGAACGGCGCGTTGAAGACGGCCACCCCTCGGTCGGCGGCGGCTGCCAGGTCGATCTCAAGGCCGCTGCGCACTTGGGCGTACCGGTCTTCAACGCGCCGTTCTCCAACACCCGCAGCGTCGCCGAACTGGTATTGGCCCAGATTGTCATGTTGATGCGCGGCATTCCCGAGAAGAACGCGGTGC
>JBBPYI010000258.1:0-16859 GCA_038200075.1 Mycobacteriales bacterium | reverse complement strand
CTGGGGCGTCCGGAGGCGACGCGGGCAGCGCTGATCCCGATCTCGAAGTCCTCGGCGTGGTGGGCGCTGCCCCAGGACGAGCGCCGAGAGATCTTCGAGGAGCGGTCGCACCACATCGCTACCGGTCTCGTCTACCTGCCGGCGATTGCCCGCGGCCTGCACCACGGCCGTGACCTCGGTGAGCCCTTCGATTTCCTCACCTGGTTTGAGTACGCGGCGGCCGACGCTGACGCGTTCGAGGACCTCGTCGCACGACTGCGGCGGATCGAGCACTGGAGGTATGTCACCCGCGAAGTCGACATCCGCCTGGTCAGGGTCGACGATTGATCCTCGCGTCGGCACGGCACGGCACGTACAGCTGCGCCGGTCGACGGTGACGGGTGACGGGTGACCAGGGCGTCTGAGCTACTGCTCCGTACATCCATCGTCTACCGGACGGGAGGGCGGCTGTTTAGGTCAGTCGAGCGATCGCTGGTCGGGTGGCGAGGGCGAGGCAGAGCAGTCCCATCGCCAGGCCGAACACGCTGGTCGCCGTGATCAGGCTGGCGCCTGCGGCGAGGGCGCCGAATGCCGGCAGAGCGAGCGGGACCAGCGTCCGGTCGCCGAGCACGAGGATCGACGACACCCGGCCGAGGTGGCTGGCGGCGACGGTGCTCTGGAAGACGCCGGCGAGCCAGACCGATGCGAGCCCGGCCGCGAGCCCGATGACCGCCATGGCCGGGACCAGCACCGGCCGCGCATCCACGGCGATAGCGGCGACGGCGGCGCCTTCGACAGTTAGCACGAACAGCGCTGAGCGGGCCGGGCGGGACGGCGGGTATCGAATCGCCAGCAGGCTGCCCGCGATCGCGCCGGCGGCCAAGGCCGCCTCCGCGATACCGACCCAGACCGAGCCCCACCCGGAAGCGTTCACCCGGAGCGCGACCCCGAGCGCAACCACCGGGGTGACGAAGACGTTGAGCCCAACCAGTGCGAGGACGAGCAGGCGTGCTGAGGGCGTGCGCTTGAGATAGCCCACTCCGCCGGCCAAGCTGCGCAGCCACGGCTCTCCTGTCGTACGAGGCAGCAGGAAGCGGACCCGGACGACCCGGGTGAGCGCCGTGGCCACGATCACGAAGGACAGCGCGTTGACAGCCATGGCCGCGCTGAGGCCCTTCCAGGCGACCAGGACCCCCCCGACCGGGGCGCCGAGCAGTCTGGCGGTGCGGTTAGCGACCTGGCTCCAGCCGATCACCGTGGCGAGGTCTTCGGAGCGGACCAGTTGACGGGCCAGGGTCATCCCGGCCGGCACGGTGAGCCCGGTGGTGATGCCGAACGCGAGCGCGATAGTCATGAGCATCGGCGCCCCGCGCAGCCCCGCTGTCCAGGCGGCCGTGCCGAGCAGCATGACCGCGGCCTGTCCGACCTGACCGGTCACCAGGACACGCCGGGTGTCATACCGGTCGGCAATCACGCCTCCGAGCAGGACCGTCATGGCCTGCGGCAGTGTTACCAGGCCCAGGACGATGCCGGCCAGCGCCGGCGAGAGCGTCTGCACTGCCGTCACGGCCAGCGCGACCGTCCACAGGGCGTCGCCGAACCAGGAGACCGTGGTTGCGGCGATCCAGACAGCAACCATTCGGTCCCGGCCGACCGGTGGCGGAACTGCGACCTGTACCGGCTCGGCCGTCGCAGCGCTCACGACTTGAAGGGGTCGCTAGGAAAGACCCAGGTCACCGTCCGTACCGGGCGGCGTGGCACCTCGGGCCGCTGGGCGAGGTCGGCCCGGCAGGTGGCGGTCCATGCCAGGACCAGTGCGGTCAGCTGCCGGTGCAGGTCCTCGGCCTGCTCCGCGGTTGCCGGGATGTAGGAGTCGGTCACCATCGACAGGCGCCGCCACGGTTCGGGCAGCTGCGACGCTGTGGCCCGCCAGCGCTGGAAGGCGCGGACCTGGTGCCGGAAGTTCGCCAGCGCGGCGCTGTCGGCGACACGCCGTCCCACGGTCCCGGCCTCGAAGTCTTCGGACAACCAGCGCAGCGTGCGCGAGGCGTTGCGCCACCAGCTCTCCCGGGTGTCGCGGGCAAACTCCGGGGCCGGCTCGATGAAGCCGTACCGGTGGAGCAGCTTGAGGTGATGGGTCACTGAGCCCGCAGCAAGACCCGTCCGCGACGCAAGCTCCGCGACCCGTGCCGGGCCGTCAGCCGCGAGCACCTCCGTGAGCCAGCGTCGGGTCGGGTGATGAAAGGCCATGAGCACGTCGAGCAGGTCCTCACCCGACTCCTCACCGGTCAGGGTGGGTCGGTTGTCCTGGTGTCGCGTCGTCGCAGTACGTCGGGTCATGCATCGAGAGTCGCGGCCCGCCAGCATGGCGACAAGCCCTCTTGTATAACTTCCACCACGTCACGACGGGTCGCTACCTCGACGCAGATCACGATCAGCCGACGGTCGGGGCCCCGACGACCTCAGCAGCGCTCAACACTGCGGCGCCATCCGGTAAACGAACCCCCATCGGTACGTCGCAGAGGGCCAGTCGGCCAGGTGATCACACCCGCCAGGGTGCAGTCAGAGTTTGGGGCTGCCGTCGCTGAGGCGAGGACTGAGGCCGAAGCCCCTGCACCGCCCAGCACGTCTCCGCCGAGCGTCGCGGCAGAAGCGGGGCATCCCCGCGCGCAGTACCTGGTCCCGTACGGCCGTTGTTGATGTATGCGGGCACGGCGCGTGACGTCGCGTCTGCTGCGAAAGCGGGCCTACGCGAACCGACGAGCACCTCTCGCACCTGCCGAGGACGATCCCGACCAGCCACTTGGTGCAAGGGTGGTGCGAGCGCTCGGCGTCACCCCATCTGACCTGGTCGATTGTACGGCGTACTCGTTCTAGATCCCCATGATGCGCTTCTCGATCTTGACCCACGCCCCTCGTCGGTACCGGCGACCCGCACGGCATCCTGACACGCTGACCGCCGGTCGGGCCGCACGCCCGGGCTATCGTCCGCGCGTCCCGCGTTCGTTCGCGTGGCTCAGCACCTGCGTCACCGGCAGCGTCCGGCTGACCACGGCGGCGGCCGCGTCTGACAGTCGCAGGTTGTGGTCCCGGGCGAACTGACGAAGCACCGTGAAGCTCTCCCCGACCTCGAGGTCTGCCGAGAAGGCCAGCATCCCCTTGGCCTGCTCCAGCACCACGCGGCTGTCCAGTGCGGACTGCAGCTGGCGCGTGACGCCATCACGATCGGTGCTGGCCCGGTCCTGGACGATCGCCAGGCTGGCGACGTCGGCCAGCGCCTGGCCCAGGCGTAGGTCGTCGGGGTTGAGGTCCCCGGTGACCGATCCGAACAGACCCATGGCTCCGAGGACGTCGGTGCGCAGCCGCATCGGCAGCGCGTGCACGCTGACGAAGCCCGCCCGTCGCGCCGCCGGGACGAACTGCGGCCACCGGGCGTCGGTGTCGGCGAGATCGGGGACGCTCACCGGCACCCCGCCTCGGTAGCAGTCCTGGCAGGGGCCCTCCGCGCGTTGCACCTGGAAGGCCTCGAGGTCGGCTGCGTCGTCCGAGGACGCGGCCATGACGTGCAGGACGCCGCGACGGTCGGCAAGCAGCAGCCCCGCGGCCTTGACGTCCAGCAGGTCGGCGCACGTCGTCGTCAGCATCGTCAGCAGGTCCATGACGTCGTCACCCGCCGCGAGGCTCCCGGCCAGGGACACGAAGGCCTCCACCACCCGGCCCTCCCGGCTGATGACCTCCGGGGCCATCACGGTCTCGTCCCGCTCTGGCGGCCCGGGAGCCGGCGCCAGTCGGATTCGTCGGGGAGCAGGCGCCGCTGGACCACAGCCCAGGCCACCTCGCTCGCACTCAGCGAATGCGAGAAGGCGTAGGCGCGCAGACGCACGAGCGCCTCTGCCGGGTCGACGTCAAGCGCCGCCATGATCATGCCGGTCGCCTGGTAGACCTCTACCCGTTCCAGTGAGGCCAGCTGGTCCCAGCCGGCGCCCTCGGTGACCTCGCTCTCGCGCGATGCCACGGACGCCATCAGGTCCAGCAGCGGCAGGGCGGCCAGCTCCGCAGCCCACAGCCCGCAGGTGAGGTCGTCGTCGGTCAGGGGCCCGGGCCGGTCGCGGAACAGGTCGAGCGCCCCGATCGGCCGGCGTGCCACCGAGACGGGCAGGGCGAAGACAGCATTGATGCCGTGCTGCAGCATCGCGCCCGTCAGCGCGGGCCATCGAGTCATGTCGCTGGCGTCGAGGTTGGCTGCGAAGACCGGCGCGTCCTGGGCCACGGAGTCCAGGCACGGACCTTCACCGAAGGTGAACTGAAGCTCATCCAGGCGACGGCTGCGCTCCCCACTGGACCCGAACGTGCCCTGGGTGGCGCCCTTGTGGATCAGCGAGATGGAGGCGCCGTCGATCTCGAGCAGCTCGACGCAGACCTCGCACAACCTGTCCGCCGCTGCCCGTGCCGACGGCGCCCCGGACACGGCGTCGCTGAGCTCGGCCCGAATGCGCTCGAGTTGTTGCACTGCCGTTCCTCGCTTCCCGGGGGCTGCCAGCCACAGGCCCCGCTGGCGGCGGCATTACACGTGCGATCATCTTACGCCCAGCACGCGGCGCCGACCCAGCGCAAACGCGCAGGTACCTTGGCGCGCGGTCGGCGTCCGCGGGGGGTGGGCCCTGCGGTGCCGGGTCCTGCGGTTGCGCCACGCTGACCTGGCGTCGGTCGGCGCCTGCGGTCCGTCTCGTCGACCATGGCCCGCAGACCTGTCACTGCCGCCCCAGGAGAACTCGTGCTGGCTGCCCTGCCCTTCCCGGTCGTACGGCCGGCCCGGCCGGTGCACCCGCAGGTGCGCGGCGCCCGCCCTGGGACACCTCCCCCGTTGCTGCTCGTCGGTCACGGCACCCGCTGCCTGCCCGGAGAGCAGCAGTTCGAGGCGTTCGTGCGACGGGTCACCGCTCGACTGGCCCGGCGGGGCGTCGACGCGGCCGGCGGACTGATCGAGCTCGCCCCGCCGCCGGTCACCGACGCCGCCGCCGACCTGGTCGCCCGCGGCCACCACGAGGTCATCGCCGTCCCGCTCATGCTCTTCGCGGCTGGCCACGCCAAAGGTGACATCCCCGCTGCGCTGACGCGTGAGGCTCAGCGCTATCCCGGGCTGACCTACCGCTACGCCGCCGTGCTCGGGCCCGACCCGCTGGTGCTGGCAGCGCTGACCGAGCGGCTGGCCGCTGCGCTGCCGGCGCACGAGCGAGCCGGGGCGTACGTCGTGCTGGTCGGGCGTGGCTCGACCGACCCCGACGCCAACTCCGAGGTGGCCCGGGCCGCCCGTCTGCTGTTCGAGAAGGCGGCGCGCTCCGGCGCCCCGCTGGGCGGGGTGGAACCGGCCTTCGTCAGCCTGGCCGACCCCGGCGTCCCGGCGGCGCTGCAGCGCTGCCGCCGGCTCGGCGCCCGGCGGGTGGTCGTGCTGCCGCTGTTCATGTTCACCGGGGTGCTGCCACGCCGCATCGTCAGCCAGGCGCAGGAGTGGGCCGGCGGCCATCCCGAGGTCACCGTGTCGTGCGCCGAGGTGATCGGCGACTGCGAGCAGCTGGCCGACGCGGTCGAGCAGCGCTATCTCGACGCCCTCGCCGGGCCGGTGCTGGCCGGCTGCGACACCTGCGTCTACCGGGTGGCGATCACCGGATTCGAGGACCGTGTCGGTCAGCCGCAGACTCCCCACGACCACCCCGACGACCCCGTCGGGGTCCCGCACCACCACGTCTCCCGGACACTGCCGGCGTGAGCGCCGACGGGTCTGCGCCGGGCACGGCATGATCGAGGACAACGGTCACCGACGCTGAGGAGATGCACGTGCTGGGACTGCCCGACGGCGTGACGGCCTGCCTGTTCGACCTGGACGGGGTGCTGACCGATACCGCGGCCGTGCACAACGCCGCCTGGACGCAGACCTTCGACACCTTCCTGCGCGAGCGCGATGGGGAGGGCTTCACGCCCTTCGACCCGGAGGGCGACTACAACACCTACGTCGACGGCAAGCGGCGCGAGGACGGTGTCAAGGACTTCCTCGCCAGCCGCGACATCCACCTGCCGGAAGGCGGTTTCGACGACCCGGCGGGCGCGCCGACCGTGCACGGCGTGGGCAACCGCAAGAACGAGCTGCTGCTGGAGCGCATCGACCAGGACGGCGTACGCGTCTATGACGGCAGCCGCCGCTATCTGCTGGCAGCGCGCGACGCCGGGCTGCGCGTGGCGGTGGTGTCCAGCAGCGCCAACACCGCCCAGGTGCTCGAGGTCACCGGTCTGGCCGAGCTCGTGGAGCTACGGGTCGACGGGGTGACGGCCCGCGAGGAGTCGTTGCCGGGCAAGCCGGCGCCGGACACCTTCCTGCGCGCCGCCGAGCTGCTCGGCGTGACGCCCGCGCAGGCCGTGGTCTTCGAGGACGCCCTCGCCGGCGCGCAGGCCGGGCGCGCCGGCGACTTCGGCTTCGTGGTCGGGGTCGACCGGGTCGGTCAGGCGCAGGGTCTGCGTGACGCCGGCGCCGACCTGGTCGTCGGCGACCTCGACGAGCTGCTGTGACCGACCCGGACGCCCTTCCGGTCGAGCCGTGGTGCCTGCGCGAGCCCAGCCTGGACCTGGCCCGCCTGGCCCAGCGGGAGTCGGTCTTCGCGCTGTCCAACGGTCACATCGGGCTGCGGGCCAACCTCGACGAGGGCGAGCCGTTCGGCATCCCCGGCACCTACCTCAACAGCTTCTACGAGCAGCGGCCGCTGCCGTACGCCGAGGGTGGCTACGGCTATCCCGCCGAGGGCCAGACGGTCGGCATCGTCACCCACGGCGAGGTGCTGCGCCTCACGGTCGACGACGAGCCCTTCGACGTCCGCTACGGCGAGCTGGCTGCGCACGAGCGGGTGCTGGACCTGCGGGCCGGCACCCTCACGCGCGAGGTGGACTGGACGTCACCGGCCGGCAAGCGGGTGCTGGTGCGCTCGACCCGGCTGGTGTCGCTGGAGCATCGCGCCATCGCGGCGATCTGCTACGAGGTGGAGGCGGTCGAGCACACGCGTGTCATCGTGCAGTCCGAGCTGGTCGCGAACGAGGAGGTGCCGGCCCAGTCCGGCGACCCCCGGGTGACTGCGCTTCTCAAGGACCCGCTCGAGGCGCTCTCGCAGGACGTCGAGCAGCACGGCGCGGTCCTGGTGCACCGCACCCGCATCAGCGGTCTGACGATGGCCGCCGGCATGGACCACGAGGTGACCGCGCCTGGCGAGGTCTCGGAGCAGACCGTGGCCCATCCGGACTGGGCCCGCACCACCGTGACCTGCGTGCTGGAACCCGGACAGGTGCTGCGGATCGTGAAGTACCTGTCCTACGGCTGGTCCTCGCAGCGCTCCATGGAGGCCGTGCGGGACCAGGCCGCCGCCGCACTGACAGGTGCCCGGTACGAAGGGTGGGACGGGCTGCTCGTCGCCCAGCGCGCCTACCTCGACGACTTCTGGGACGGCGCCGACGTCGAGATCGACGGCGATCCGGTGCTGCAGCAGGCGGTGCGCTTCGCGCTGTTCCACGTCCTGCTGGCGGGTGCGCGGGCCGAGGGCCGCGCGCTGCCGGCCAAGGGCCTGACGGGTCCCGGCTACGACGGCCATGCCTTCTGGGACACCGAGGGATACGTCCTGCCACTGCTGATGTACGCCCACCCGCAGGCCGCCGCCGACGCCCTGCGCTGGCGGGCCGAGACGATGGACCTGGCCTGTCAGCGGGCCGCAACCCTCGGGCTACCCGGCGCGGCCTTCCCGTGGCGCACGATCCGCGGCCAGGAGTGCTCGGCCTACTGGCCGGCCGGGACCGCTGCCTTCCATCTCAACGCCGTCATCGCCAGCGCCATCGAGCGCTATCGGGTCATCACCGGCGACCAGTCCCTGGAGCAGGAGGCCGGTCTGCAGGTGCTGGTGCAGACCGCCCGGCTGTGGTCCGGTCTGGGTCACCACGACCGGGCCGGTGCCTGGCACGTCATGGGCGTGACCGGCCCCGACGAGTACTCCGCGGTCGCCGACGACAATGTCTTCACCAACCTGATGGCGGCCCGCAACCTGCGCCTGGCGGCGGCGGCCTGCGCCCGCAACCCGGCGGCCGCCGCTGAGCTGGGCGTCGAGGACGACGAGACCGCGCGCTGGCTCGCGCACGCCGGGGCGGTGCATGTGCCGTACGACGCCGGTCTCGGCGTGCATCCGCAGGCAGAGGGCTTCACCAGCTACGACGTGTGGGACTTCGAGGCGTTCGCCGGCCGCTACCCGCTGATGCTGCACGCGCCCTACGTCCAGCTCTACCGCAAGCAGGTCTGCAAGCAGGTCGACCTGGTCCTGGCGATGCAGTGGTTCCCCGACGCGTTCAGCGTCGAGGACAAGGCCCGCAACGTCGACTACTACGAGAAGATCACGGTGCGGGACTCGTCGCTGTCGGCCTGCAGCCAGTCGGTGATGTGCGCTGAGGTCGGGCATCTGGAGCTCGCCCACGACTACGCCCACGAGGCGGCGCTGGTCGATCTGCGTGACCTGCACGGCAACAGCCGCGACGGGTTGCACATGGCGTCGCTGGCCGGTGCCTGGTCCACCGTGGTCGAGGGCTTCGGCGGCCTACGGGAGCACGGCAGCCTGCTGGGCTTCGATCCCCAGCTGCCGGCCGGGATCGAACGGCTGACCTTCCGGCTGCGGCGGCAGGGGCTGCGCCTGCTGGTGGAGGTGACCCACGACGAGATCCGGTGCACGCTGCGCGACGGCACGCAGGGCGGATCCATGGCCCTGCTGCTCGACGGCGAGCGGGTCGAGGTCACGACCGACAACCCGGTGACCCGCCCGTTGACCCCGTGCACGCCCCTGCTCCCCCGGCCGACCCAGCCTCCCGGACGGGAGCCGGCCCCGCACGGCTGATCGGCCGTACGCCCAGGATCGGTCCTGTCAGACCTTGGCTGCCTCGCTGCCGGGCGCGGCCGGGCTCTGACCGGTGCTGGCCGCCTTCTCGGCCTGCTGGGCGCGGACGCTCTCCTCGACCTTCTTGCCGAGGTCGGCGTCGACGTTGCTCCAGTAGGCCAGCGCCTTGACGAGCACCGGCTCGGTGACGCCGTTGAGCAGGTGGCCGCTGATGTTGGTGACCAGGCGCTCGCGCGCGGCGTCGTCCATCACCTCGCGCACCAGGGTGCCGGCCTGTCCCCAGTCGTCGTCCTCGGCATGCAGGACGTACGGCGCCCTGACCATGTCGCCGCCTGCTTGCCAGCCGGCTCCGTCGTCGAAGGTCGCGGCGTCGGCCGCCGGACCGCCGTGGCTGTTCGGGGCGTAGACCGGGATGCTCGGGTCGTTCCAGGAGTAGCGCATCGCGCCGTCCTTGGAATAGGAGTTCACCTGCGCCTTGGGGGCGTTGACGGGCAGCTGCGTGTAGTTCGTGCCGATGCGGTAGCGGTGGGCGTCGGCGTAGGAGAACAGCCGGCCCAGCAGCATCTTGTCCGGGCTGGCGGCGATGCCGGGCACGAAGTTCGACGGCTCGAAGGAGCTCTGCTCGATCTGGGCGAAGAAGTTCTCCGGGTTGCGGTTCAGCGTCAGAGTCCCGACCTTGATCAGCGGGTAGTCCGCGTGCGGCCACACCTTGGTCAGGTCGAACGGGTTGAAGCGGTAGCCCTCGGCCTCGGCCGGCGGCATCACCTGCACCGACAGCGTCCAGGACGGGAAGTCGCCGTCGGCGATGGAGCCGAACAGGTCCTGGCGATGGTGGTCCGGCGACGTCCCGCCGAGCACGTCCCCCTCGGCCTGGGTCAGGTGCTCGTTGCCCTGGTCGGTCTCGAAGGTGTACTTCACCCAGCACTTCTCGCCGGCGGCGTTGATCCACTGGAAGGTGTGCGAGCCGTAGCCGTTCATGTGCCGCCAGCTCTTCGGCAGGCCGCGGTCGCCCATCAGCCACGTGACCGGATGGGCCGACTCGGGCGACAGCGTCCAGAAGTCCCACTGCATGTCGTTGCTGCGCAGCCCCGAGTCCGGCAGCCGCTTCTGCGAGCGGATGAAGTCCTGGAACTTCATCGGGTCCTTGACGAAGAACACCGGCGTGTTGTTGCCGACGAGGTCGTAGTTGCCCTGCTCGGTGTAGAACTTGAGCGCGAAGCCGCGCGGGTCGCGCTGGGTGTCGGCGCCGCCGGACTCAGGGGCGACGGAGGAAAACCGGGCCAGGACCTCGGTGCGCTTGCCGGGCTGTAGGAAGTCGGCCTTGGTGAAGCGGCTGATGTCCTCGGTCACGATGAACTCCCCGAAGGCCCCGCCACCCTTGGCGTGCACCACTCGCTCGGGGACCCGCTCGCGGTTGAACTGGGCCATCTTCTCGATGAGGTAGTGGTCCTGCATCAAGATGCCGCCGCCGGTCCCCTGTGTGAGGGAGTGCTCGTCGCTGGCGACCGGGATGCCGGCGTTGGTGGTGGTGACGCCGTTCGCGGGCTGGGTCATGGATGCGCTCGTCTCTGTGGTGACGCGGTCCGGCCGCACCGCGTGTGGCCGTCCTCACCCACCTGCCCCGGGGACGCGACGCCTGAACCGGTTCAGCGCCCGCAGGTGTCCCAGCCCCTGGGGAGGACCGTCAGCGCGCCTCGGCCTTGCCCGCCTCGCGGATCTGCTTCATCGAGGCGCTCAGACGGTTGGCCTTGTCCAGGCCCTCCCCCGTCGCCGCGGTTGCGTCCAGAAAGACCGACTGGATCTTGGGCAGCCGCTCCTGCAGCTCGCGGTCGGTCCGCGAGGAGAACTCCTCGATCTGCGCCGAGTCCAGCCCTACACCGAGATCGAGGCGTACGGCCACCAGCACGCTCGCAGGGCCGAGGAGCATCGTCTGCAGCTCCACGACGCGGTCCACCTCCGGGAGGTCCTGCAGCAGGTCGTAGATGACCAGGCGTGACGGTGCGTCGAGCGCTTCTCCGATGAGCAGCTCCTTGGTGTCGCGACCGAGCAGGAACGCGACCACGATAAGTAGCAGCCCGACTCCGACGGCCGCGGCGGCGTCCCACACGGCGTTGTCCGTCAGCTGGTGCAGCGCGAGCCCCGTGGTCGCCAGCACGATGCCCGCGACGGCGGCGGAGTCCTCCAGGACGACGGTCTTCACGGTCGGGTCGGTCGACACACGCAGGTGCTCGAACAGTGTGCGGCCTTCCCGGTCCGCGGCGCGCCGGCTCTCGCCCAGCGCCCGGAGGAGCGAGGCGCCTTCGAGCAGCACCGCAAGGGCCAGTACGGCGTAGTTCACGAGGTAGGACGGCTGCTCCTGCTCCGCCGCGAACAGCGAGTGGATGCCCTCGTAGACCGAGAAGACCCCACCCGCCACGAAGATGCCCACGGCGGCAAGCAGCGACCAGAAGAAGCGCTCCTTGCCGTAGCCGAACGGGTGCACGGCGTCCGGTGCCTTCCCGCCGCGTCGCAGCGCCGTGAGCAGGAAGGCTTGATTCGTGGTGTCGCCCAGCGAATGGGCAGCCTCGGCCAGCATGACCGACGATCCGCTCGCCAGCCCGGCGGCCAGCTTGCCCGCCGCGATCCCGGCGTTGGCCCCCAACGCCAGCCACACCGTGGTCCGGCTCTCGGCGCTCACGGGCAGCTCCGGCCCGCGGTGGCTCGACGTGTGACAGCCCGCACCTGACTACCTTCGTTCTGCTCGTCGCCGGACACCCTGGACCCGAGCAGTACCCCGTCGTCCTTCATGCGCGGGGTGTTCCCCGGATCAGCTGACCTTCACCAGGTCGACGACGAAGACCAGCGGTGCGTTCGGGGGGATGTCGCCCTGACCGGCGGCGCCGTACGCCAGCTCGCCCGGGATCGTGATCTGGCGACGACCGCCGACCTTCATGCCGGCCGGACCGACGGCGAAGCCGGGGATGACGCCCTGCTGGCAGATGCCGAAGGGCAGCGTCTCCTCGGGCCCACGGCTCCAGGATGAGTCGAAGTCCTTGCCTGTGTCGTAGAACGCGCCGACGTACTTGACCTCGACCTGGCTGCCGGTGACGGCTTCGGCGCCGTCCCCCACCACGATGTCGGCGTACGTCAGCTCGGTCGGCGCAGGGCCCTGCACGCCCTTGACGACCGGCTTGCTCGTCAGGTCGGTGGTGGCGCCGGCGGGCGGCGGGACCTCCTTGGCGGTGATGGGGCAGTCCGGGGACGAGACCGAGGGCGAGGGGGCTGCGGCCGAGGGTGCCGGTGCGGGCGCCGAGACGCTCTCGCTGCCGGAGCTGCCGCAGGCTGCCAGCGTCAGGGCCAGGGCCAGGCCGGTCGCGGGCACGGTCAGCAGACGGCGGGTGGAACGGCGGGTCATGAGGTGGGGGTCTCCGAGCTCGTGGGGGTGTCAGTGGCGGGCTGCTGGCCGAGCAGCCGCTCGAGCCGGGGTTCGAGCAGCCGCTGGAAGGCGCGGCGGGGGCGGGTGCGGTCCAGCACGGCGACCTCGAGGTCACCGGCCGCGATGGTGCGGGTGGCGCCGTCCGGGGCCGTCGACAAGGCGGCGACCGCGAGCTGCACCGCCACCTCCAACGAGGCGGCAGGGTCGTGGCGTTCCTTCACGTAGGTCGAGATCGGCTCGCTGTTGCCGCCCATCACCACGAAGCCGTGCTCCTCGGCGACCGAGCCGTCGTAGGTCAGCCGGTAGAGCTGGTCGTCGGCAGCCCGCTCGCCGACCTCGGCGACGACCAGCTCGACCTCGTACGGCTTGCCCGACTCGGTGAAGATCGTCCCGAGCGTCTGGGCGTAGGCGTTGGCCAGGCCGCGGCTGGTGACGTCGCGCCGGTCGTACTGGTAGCCGCGCAGGTCGGCGTAGCGCACCCCGGCCAGGCGCAGGTTCTCGAACTCGTTGTACTTGCCGACCGCGGCGAAGGCGATCCGGTCGTAGATCTCGCTGATCTTGTGCAGTGCGTTGCTCGGGTTCTCCCCGGCGAACAGGATGCCTTCGGCGTAGGTGAGCGTCAGGACCGAGCGGCCGCGGGCGATGCCCTTGCGGGCGTAGTCGCTCTTGTCCTTCATCACCTGCTCGGGCGAGACGTAGAACGGCGTGGCCACGGCGCGTGCTCCTGTTCGGGGTCGTCGGGCGGTACGGGGGCGGTCGTCGGTGGGGCGGTCGGGCTCAGCCGCCGGGGTGGACCATCCGCTCGTCGACGACGGCCTGCACGACCGCGCCGACCTCGTCCTCGGGCCACCGGCGGGCGCCGGCGTCGGTGACGCTCATGACGACCGGCCAGATCTTGCGGGTCAGGTCGGGCCCGCCGGTGGCGCTGTCGTCGTCGGCCGCGTCGTAGAGCGCGTCGATCGCCAGCCGGACCGCCTCGGACTCGCTCACGCCATCGCGATAGCGCTTCTTGAGCGCACTGCGGGCGAAGGTGCTGCCCGAGCCGACGGAGTGGAAGGAGTGCTCCTCGTAGCGACCACCGGTGACGTCGTAGCTGAAGATGCGGCCGACCTGCCCGTCGAGGTCGTAGCCGGCGAACAGCGGCACGACGGCCAGACCCTGCATCGCCATCGGCAGGTTGCCGCGGATCATGCTGGTGAGCCGGTTGGCCTTGCCGTCCAGGCTCAGCACGTGGCCTTCGAGCTTCTCGAAGTGCTCGAGCTCGACCTGGAACAGCTTGACCATCTCGATGGCGAGCCCGGCGGTGCCGGCGATGCCGACCACGCTGTAGTCGTCAGCCGGGAAGACCTTCTCGATGTCGCGCTGGGCGATGACGTTGCCCATCGTGGCCCGCCGGTCGCCGGCCATCACCACGCCGCTGGCGTGCACCACCGCCACGATCGTCGTGCCGTGCGGGGCGTCGATCATGCCTGCCGGGAGCTCTCGGCGGGACGGGAGCAGGTCAGGTGCGGCCAGGCCGAGGAACTCGGTGAAGGACGCACTTCCGGGCGCGGTGAAATGCGCTGGTAGCCGCCCGTGCACTCCTGATGCCTCTGCCACGTGGTCCTCTCCCCATCGGTGATGCGTTGCGCAAGCATGCCAGCAGAGCACACCGGCTCCTGGCGTGAACGAAGGGTGCTGCGCCGGTCACTGCCCGCCCTTCTGGACGTAGCTCCGGACGAAGTCCTCGGCGTTCTCCTCCAAGGCGGCGTCGATGTCGTCCAGCAGGTCGTCGACCTCGTCGGTGAGCTTGCCGACCCGCTCCTGGACGTCGGAGCTCGCCTCGTCGACGACCTCCTCGGCCTGCTCGCTGCGCCGACTGGCCCGGTCCTGGCCGCCACTGTCCTTCGTCGCCATGTCCTGCTCCCTGCCTTGGCCTGCGTCCTTGCTCGGACCCTAGTTCGTGGCTGGGACAAAAGCGCGCCGCGCGCCCGACCCGGTCACTGCGGATCCACGTCGTACGCCTCGCCCCGCCGGCTCATCGTCCGGCGGCGCAGCCGCAGCACCTGCCCCGTCGCCTTGATCAGCTGGGTGTAGCCGGGGGTCCGACCGACGTAGCCCAAGAACCCCTTCGGCCCCTCCACCATGGCGCCGGTGTCGAGGTCGTAGCGCGAGCCGTGCCACGGGCAGACCAGGCAGCCGTCGGCGTCCAGGCTGCCCTTGGACAGGTCTGCGAGCTGGTGGCGGCAGCGCGGGGACACCGCCGTGACCGGCCCGCCGCGGTTGACCGCCGCCCACCTGCCGGCTCGGCCGACGGAGCCTTCGGGCAGGGCGGAGGTGGGGATCGAGTCGGGTATGGCGCGCTCCGGGAGGGTTGAGGATGCAGGGACGCGGCGGCCCTACCCCGAACCCGCCGAAGCACGACATCGCGCTGCACGTTCTCACCCGCCCCGTCCCGCCATGATCAGGAGGGAGGTGGCGACTGACCCGGCACTCCCCTCGTGATCAGGCAACCGGGTGCGGACCCCTGGCCCACCCACCGCCACGTCAAGAAGTCAGCGACGCGTCAGCGCCTCGACCAGCTCGACAGCGGTGCTGCACCGGTCCAGCAGGTCCCCGACGTGCGCCTGGGTCCCCCGCAGCGGCTCCAGCGTCGGCACCCGCTGCAGCGACTCGCGACCGACGTCGAAGATGACCGAGTCCCAAGACGCGGCGGCGACCTCGGACGGGTAGCGAGACAGGCACTCGCCCCGGAAGTAGGCGCGGGTGTCGGTCGGCGGGTGGGCGATGGCGGCCTGGACCTCGTCCTCGGTCACGATCCGCTCCATCGCGCCCCGTGCGACCAGCCGGTTGTAGAGGCCCTTCTCGGCCCGCACGTCGCAGTACTGCAGGTCGACCAGGTGCAGCTTGGGCGCGCTCCAGTCCAGCCCCTCGCGGTCCCGGAAGCCTTCCAGCAGCGAGAGCTTGGCGACCCAGTCGAGCTCGCGCGACAGCGACATCGGGTCGGTGGCCAGCCGGTCGAGGACCGACTCCCAACGGGCCAGCACGTCCAGCGTCTCGGGCTCGGCGTCGGTGCCCAGGCGGTCCTCGACGTGCTTGCGGGCCTGCTCGAGGTACTCCAACTGCAGCTGCAGCGCGGTCATCGAGCGGCCGTCGCGCAGCGTCACGCGGTGGGTCAGCGAGACGTCGTGCGATACCGCGCGCAGCGCCGTCACCGGCCCGTCGACCGACAGGTCGATGCCGTTCTGCGTGAGCCAGCCGTCCTCGATCATCGCCAGCACCAGCGCCGTCGTCCCGACCTTGAGGTAGGTCGACACCTCCGACAGGTTCGCGTCGCCGATGATCACATGCAGCCGCCGGTACTTGTCCGGGTCGGCGTGCGGCTCGTCGCGGGTGTTGATGATCGGCCGCTTGAGGGTGGTCTCCAGCCCCACCTCGACCTCGAAGAAGTCGGCCCGCTGGGTGAGCTGGAAGCCGTCCGTACGCCCGTCCTGCCCGATCCCCACCCGGCCGGCGCCGGTCACGACCTGGCGGCTGACGAAGAACGGCGTCAGGTGCCGCACGATCTCGGCGAAGGGCGTACGCCGCGCCATCAGGTAGTTCTCGTGCGTGCCGTAGGACGCGCCCTTGTTGTCGGTGTTGTTCTTGTAGAGCAGGATCGGCGCGGTCCCGGGCACCAGCAGCGCCCGCTTGGCCGCCCGGGCCATGATCCGCTCCCCCGCCTTGTCCCACAGCACCGCGTCGCGCGCGGTGGTGACCTCCGGCGCGGAGTACTCCGGGTGGGCGTGGTCGACGTAGAGCCGGGCGCCGTTGGTGAGGATGACGTTGGCCAGGCCGAGCTCGTCGTCGGGCTCGCCGGCGGTGTGGTCGGAGGTCCCGACCTCGAAGCCCCGCGCGTCGCGCAGCGGGTTCTCCTCCTCGAAGTCCCAGCGCGTACGGCGGGCTCGCGGTGGACCGTCGGCCATCCCGCTGGCCCAGCCGTTGACGACCTGGGAGGACGCGACCATCGCGCCGCTGGCCGGCTGGCCGGGCACGGACACGCCGTACTCGGTCTCGATGCCCATGACGCGACGGGTGGTCATACGGCCAGCCTAGGCGTGGGCTAGAGGTACTGCCCGGTGTTGGCGACGGTGTCGATCGAGCGCCCGGTCTCCGAGCCCTTCGCACTGGTGACCAGGGTGCGGATGTAGACGATCCGCTCCCCCTTCTTGCCCGAGATGCGGGCCCAGTCGTCGGGGTTGGTGGTGTTGGGCAGGTCCTCGTTCTCCTTGAACTCATCGATGCACGCCGTCATCAGGTGCTGCAGGCGCAGCCCCTTGCCGCCGGTCTCCAGGAAGTCCTTGATAGCGCTCTTCTTGGCGCGCGCGACGATGTTCTCGATCATCGCGCCGGAGTTGAAGTCCTTGAAGTACAGGACCTCCTTGTCACCGTTGGCGTAAGTCACCTCGATGAAGCGGTTGTCCTCGGCCTCGGTGTAGATGCGCTCGACGGTGCGCTGGATCATCGCGTCGACGGTGGCCTCGCGGCTGCCGCCATGCTCGGCCAGGTCGTCCTCGTGCAGCGGCAGGTCGGTGCGG
>JBBPYI010000257.1:0-16253 GCA_038200075.1 Mycobacteriales bacterium | reverse complement strand
TCGCCGAGCGCCTGACCGAGGCGGTCCGGGAGACCGACAGCGGCGCCCGAGTCGGCGGGGACGACTTCGCCGTGCTCATCGAGGATGTCGCGTCGGTGGAGGAGCTGCGCGCCAGGGCTGCCGACCTGCGCGAGGCCCTCAGTACCCCAGTCGTCGTCGACGGTGTCAGCATCGCCGTCGAGCTGCGTGTCGGTACGGCCCTGACGCCGGCCGACTCTCCGGGCACTCTGCTGGCAGCGGCCGAGCGGGCCCTCGACGCCGAGCTCGACAAGGCGGCCGCAGCGGTCGCCCCACGCGGTCTGCACACCGACGACCCGGCCGACGTCGCGGAGCTGCGCCAGGCCATCGCCGCAGGTCAGCTGCGGATGCACCTGCAGCCGGTCATGTCACTGGGTGACGGCACCATGGCCGGCGCCGAGGCGCTGGTCCGGTGGCAGCATCCCGAGCGAGGGCTGCTCATGCCGGCGGCGTTCATCGGTCTGGCAGAGCAGTCCGGGCTGATCGCCGATCTCGGCGAGTGGGTGCTGCGCCGGGCCTGCGCCCAGGCTGCCGCGTGGGAGAAGGCGGGCAGCCCGATCGGCGTCGGAGTCAACCTCTCGCCCCGCCAGCTGGTCGGGGCCGGGGTCATTGACCTGGTGCGCGAGGTGCTGCGCACCACCGGTGTCTCGCCAGGCCGACTGATCCTGGAGGTCACGGAGAGCGCCGTCATGGACGACCCGCAGGCCCCTGACGTGCTGCGGGCCCTGCACGACATGGGCGTACGCCTCGCGCTCGACGACTTCGGTACCGGCTACAGCTCGCTGACCTATCTCAAGCGCGTCCCGGTCGACGCCCTCAAGATCGACCGCTCCTTCGTGTCGGGGTTGGGGCGCGACCGCGATGACGAGGCCATCGTCGCCTCCATCGTCAGCCTGGCCCGCTCGATCGGCAAGATCGTCGTCGCGGAGGGGGTCGAGACCCGGGAGCAGCTGGCCGTCCTGCGCGCTCTCGGGGTGGACCAGGCGCAGGGCTTCCTGTGGTCTCCGGCGTTGACACCGGCACTGCTGGAGATCTGGCTGGCCGAGCACGTGCCGCTGCCGGCCGTCGTCGTGCCGCGGCTCGCGCCGCTGCCTCCTCTGCCGGTCGCGCTGGGCGAGGGCGAGCGGCGGATCCTGCAGCTCAACGCCGAAGGCGCCTCGCTGCACACGATCGCCGCGGCGCTCAACGCCGAGGGGCGCCGGACTGCCGCGGGCCCGCGGTGGACGACCACGACGGTTGCGCGGGTCATCGCCGCGCTCAGCCGGTAGCCGCTGTGCTGCTCCGCGGGCTGCTCGCCTCGACCAGTCTCGCGGTGCTGCGCAGCGACCCCCACGGCTACGTGTCAGCCGGCTCTCCGGCCGCGCAGGCCCTGCTCGGCTGCGTCTCGTCGCAGCTGGTCGGGCGTTCGGTGGCCGACCTTGTTGCCGGCTCGGCGACTGTGCGGGTCACCGACTCCTTCGACGACGGGGACGGCGGCCGGCTGCAGCTGCTGAGCCGCCCGGACGCGGCGGTCGACGAGCTCGCTGCCCGCTTCGACCTGTCCCCGGTTCCCCAGGCGCGGCTGGACCAGACGGGTCTCGTGCGCGCGGTCAACAATGCCATGGAGACGCTGGTGGGCCGGCCGGCAGCTCAACTGCTCGGCCGCAGCGGCCTGGCCGTCCTGATCGCGGCTGACCGCAGCCCGGCGGCTCAGGGCATGGGTCGGCTGGTTGCCGGCGAGGTCGACCGCGAGACGCAGGAGCGCATCCTGCGCCGGCCCGGTGGCGACCGGGTCCCGGTGCTGGTCACGGCGACGGCGGTGCGGTCCGCCGACGCACCTGCCTATCTGGCGGTCTCGGTTCAGAATCTTGCTGCCCTGCGCGCAGCCGAGCGTGCCGTCAGCGCGGGGGAGGTGCGGCTTGAGGCACTGCTGCGGCACGCCACCGACGTAGTCGTCGTCGTGGACCCGAACGGCCGCATGCTCTACGTCAGCCCCGCCGCCGCCGAACGCCTGGGCTACGACCCGGCGCAGCTCACGGGGCGCCAGGCCCTGGAGAACAACCACCCCGACGACAAGAACCTCATCCGGGCGGTCTTCTCCCGGGTGCAGCGCAGGACCGGCGCCGTCGAGGTCTTCCAGTGCCGGGTGCGCCATGCCGACGGCGACTGGCGATGGACCGAGCAGAGCTACACCAACCTGGTCGACGACCCTGACGTCGGCGGGGTCGTGGTCAACCTGCGCGACATCACCGAGAGCCGGCGAGCCGACCAGGATCTGCGACTGCTGGCGGTCCGCGACAGTCTTACCGGGTTGGCCAACCGCACCTTGCTGCTCGACCGCGTCGACCAGGCGCTGCAGCGGGCGGCCCGCGGCGGCGAGCAGGCCGCGCTGGTGCTGCTCGACGTGGTGGCGATGAGGAAGCACAACAAGCAGCTCGGTCACGCCGGCGGCGACGCCCTGCTGCTCGTCCTGGCCGAGCGGCTGCAGGCCGCATCGGACGAGGTGGACAGCGTCGCGAGGGTTGGCCAGGATGAGTTCGCCGTGCTCATAGGGGATGTCACGTCTACCGAGGATGTCCGAGCCCGTACGGTCGCGCTGCTGGCCGCGGCAACCGAGCCGCTGGCGATCGCGGGTCACGAGGTACGGCCGGCGCTGCGCTCCGGCTTCGCGATGACGCCCGCCGCCAACGCCGGCGCACTGCTCGCCACGGCCGAGCGGGCCGTACGTCTGGGGGACCGCACGCCGCGCCCGGCGCTTCTTCCGGGCGTTACGGAATTCGGGGTGGCGCTCCAGGAGCTCGCCGAGGCCGTACGCCTGGGGCAGCTGCGCCTGCACTACCAGCCGGTGCTGCGGTTGTCCGACGGCGAGGTCGCCGGGGTGGAGGCGCTGGTGCGCTGGCAGCACCCGCAGCGCGGGCTGCTCGGACCGCTCGAGTTCGTGCCGCTCGCCGAGGCCTCCGGACTGGTGGTCGAGCTCGGCGAGTGGGTGCTGCGGGAGGCCTGCGCGGCGCAGGCTGCCTGGACCGCTGCCGGCCGGCGGATGTCGGTCGGCGTCAACCTCTCGCCCCGGCAGCTGTCCGTGCCCGGTTTCGACGACCTGCTGGAGCAGGTGCTCGAGGAGTCCGGCGTACGCCCGGCGCAGCTGGTCCTCGAGGTGACCGAGAGCGCGCTGATGGACGACGACGGCGCCCTGCAGACACTGCAGGGTCTGCACGACATGGGCGTACGCCTGGCGCTGGACGACTTCGGTACCGGCTACAGCTCGCTGACCTACCTCAAGCGCTTCCCGGTGGACGCGCTCAAGATCGACCGCTCCTTCGTGTCAGGGCTCGGGCGCGATCGCGACGACGAGGCTATCGTCGCCTCGGTCGCGAGTCTTGCGCGCAGCGTCGGCAAGGCTGTGGTGGCCGAGGGCGTGGAAAACGTTGAGCAGCTGCAGGCGCTGCTGGCCCTCGGCGTCGACCAAGCGCAGGGATTCATGTGGTCCCGGGCGCTGCCCTTCGACGAGCTCGACGGATGGCTGGACGCCCGTCGTCCGGAGCCGCTCGGCGCTGCGGCCCCGACCGCGCCGCCTCGCCCGGATCGTGGTGAGGCAGCTGTCGAGGCGCGGGTGCTGGCGTTGCAGGCCGACGGCGCCTCACTGCAGACCATCGCCGCCGCGCTCAACGACGAGGGGCTGCGTTGTCGCGACGGCACCCGCTGGCAGACCAGGACGGTGGCGCGGGTCGTCGCCGCTCTCGATGCGCACGTCTAGGCTGGCGCTCCTGCCGGATTAGCTCAGTGGTAGAGCAACCGCCTTGTAAGCGGTAGGTCGTCGGTTCAACCCCGACATCCGGCCCCAGGCCCACCGACCGGGCGCCACGGTCAGAACGGCGGTTCGTCGTCCGGCGTCGGTGGTCGCAGCTGTTCGGCTTCCAGGGCGTGCAGCTCGTCGGCGTCGGGCGGGCTGGCTGTTGGATCGATCCTGGGAAGCGGCGGTTGATGGCGGGGCACGAGCACGATCTGTCCCGCGGGACTCATCCACAGCGTGCCGGTGTCGGTCCGGATGGGCAGCCATCCGCGGTGCTTGAGCCGGTGGGTCCGCCGGCGCCGGACCGTGAGGTTCCAGGCGGCCGTCGGGCCGTCGGGATGAGCGCGTTGATGGTCGAGGTCAGCGTGCTTGGCCGACGCCGAGCCGCCGAGCGGCCCGTCACAGCCGCGGTCCCGGAGTCGGACGAGCTCGGCCATCGAGGACGGCGGATCGTGCTGCTCGACCGTGTCCCAGGCCGCGTGGGTCATGGTGAAGGTCTCGACGGCCATCGCCAGCAGCGCCTCGCGCGCCCCCTGCGGAGTCGGCTCGGGACGCACCGCGCGGGGAGCGAGGTCGACGACCTGACCCGCAGGAGTCGTGCAGACCTGCCGCAGCTCGGCGACCGGTAGCAGCTGGCGGCACTCGGGCGCACTCACCCAGCCATAGCCCTTTAACCAGCCGGGTTCGTTGTCGAGCCCCAGGGCCGTGGTCACCGGGACGTGGATGAGCAGCTGCACGGGTCGCAGACTGCGCCGGTCCTGGGGCGTCTGAGCGCTGCGGGCCAACCGGTCCCGGACGACCTGAGCGGTGAGCCGGTCGGCCTCGGACCTCGCCTGGAGCATGCGCGCCCGCGCTTCGGACTCCTCAGCGTGGGCCGCCTGCAGCACCAGCGCAGCCTCGGCCCGAGCCGCCAGGATCAGCGCGTCAGTGTCGGCTGCGTCGGAGTCGGCGCTGGTGGGCGTGACCGTGGCTGCCGGCCGCACGGTCGCAGCGGCAGCTGGGAGGGGCGTGGCCGCCACGTCCTCGCAGGTGAACCCGGCGACCAGCAGGTCGAAGCACAGCGCGTCCAGGCCGCGGGGGTCGCCGGCGGCCCGCTGCGCGCGAGCGGCCTCGGTGAGGGCCGTGAACCAGCGCGTCAGCGGGAGTGCGGGTCCGGTGACGTGGGCACTGGCCTGTCCGTCGCGCTCGGGGGTGGTGCGGATCCCCCGGTCCGCGGTCGCCTTGGCGGCCCGGTCGGCGGCCGCGTCGGCGTCCAGCCGGTCGACGGCCCGGCGCGCGGTCCGCTTGATGCGCTCGCGCGACATCGTGTGCAGATCTCGCTGCAGCTCGCGATCCACCAGGCGGGCGACAGCCGGGTCGACGCCGATCAGCTCCTCAGCCAGCAGGCTGGCCTGCAGCACCGTGACCGAGCCGCGGGCCAGGCTCTCCAGAGTGCGGCCCAGAGCGCCGGTCAGCAGCTCAGCGACGGCCAGCGCTCGCATTGCGGTGCGCTCGCCGACGCCCTTGGCGACGGCGAGCTCACGCACGAAGGACTGCCAGGGCACCGCGCCGGCACCGGTGCCGACCGGTGCCGGCACCCGCTCCGCCAATGACTGCAGCAGGAGGGCGTCCTGCGCGAACTCGTGCGCGGCGCGCCGGGTGGCGTCGGACACCAGCGCAAGGTCCGCCCGCCATGCGGCGTCGTCGAAGACCGCCATCGGGTCCACTGCCAGAATCATAAATCGATCATACGTTCGAACAAGAATTCCGTCAATACCGCATCCGGAGCAACCGCCCCAACCATCGTCGCCTGGCTCGGCTCCCGAAGGAGATGACCAGCGCCGAGGACCCCATCGACTACCGCGCCCTGTTCACCGCCATACCGACGCCCTATCTCGTCATGACGCCCGACCTCGTCATCGTCGGCGCCAACGACGCCTACCTGGCCAACGTCGGTCGTACGTTCGGGGAGCTCGTGGGATCGCTTGTCTTCGAGGCCTTTCCGGCGAGCCCAGACGGTCTGGACGACAACGGCGTGCCGCGGGTGCAGGTCTCCTTCGAGCGGGCCCGCGACACCGGTCTCGTCGACGTCATGCCGATGCAGCAGTACGACGTCCCCGACGCGGCCAGCGGCGGACTGTCCAGGCGCTTCTGGTCCCTCCTCAGCGTCCCGATCATGGCCGCTGATGGCACCTGCACCCTCGTGGTCCAGCGGGCCGAGGACATCACCGACGTGGTGCTGAACTGTGACGAGGGCGGGGCGGCCGAGCAAGGGGCCCGCTGGCAGCGCCGCGTGCACGCAGCCAACGGACCGCAGGCGCTGGTCGACCGGCTCGTCGAGGGTCTGGTTGAGCTGATCGACGACGTGGCCCTGCTGGCCGTACGGGTCGACTGACCTGCTCTGTGGCGTCGGTCAGCCGGCGTGCATCGCCGCACTGAAAGCGGCTGCCCGCGCGCGATAGTCGGCGTAGCGGCCGAAGCTCGGGGCGGCCGGTGACAGCAGCACGACACCGCCCGGTCCGGCCCACTGCCGGGCCCGCTGCACCGCCTGCTCGAGGTTCTCGCAGTCGACCACCTCGGTGCCGCGGGCGCTGACGGCGGCGCCGATCGCCGGTCCGTTGTCGGGAAGGGTCAGCACCAGCAGGTCGTCGCGGCCCGCGAGGCCGTCGCCGAGGGGTGCGTAGTCGATGCCCCGATCGAAGCCGCCGACGAGAAGGGCGAGCCGCCGACGGGGGAAGGCCGCGACCGCGGCGAGCGTCGGCAGGACGTTGGTCGACAGTCCGTCGTCGACGAAGCTCACCCCGTCGACCTCCCCGAGCAGGTGGAGTCGGCTGTCCAGCGGCGTGAACTGAGAGCAGGCTGCAGCAAGGCGTACGGGGTCGTCGGCGCCGTCGACCCCGAGCTCGACCAGTGCGGCCTGGGCGAGCTGGGCGTTGCGCAGGTTATGTGCGCCGAGCAGGTGCAGCTGCTCGACCCAGGGGTCGGCCTCGCCCTGCACCCAGCGCACCGGACCGAGCAGGTCGGTGTGCTCGCGCAGCGCGGCGCTGTCCCCGTCGGCCACGACGGTGCGGACGCCCGGGCGCACGCACAGTGAGAGCTTGTCGCGGTAGTACTGCTCCGCACCTCCGTGCCAGTCCAGGTGGTCCTGCGACAGGGAGGTCACCACGACCACCGGGGGGCCGGTCGTGACGTCGGTGGCCTGATAGCTGGACACCTCCACCACCCACCAGTCGAAGTCCTCGCCGACCTGCGGGTCCCACGGCGGCACACCCAGGTTGCCGCCGGTCAGCACCCGGTGGCCCAGGCCGCGCAGCAGTCCACCGACGATCGACGTGGTGGTGCTCTTGCCCTTGGTGCCGGTCAGCGCCAGCACCTTGGTGCGATCGGCGTCCTCCAGCCATAGACCGAGTCCCCCGCGCACCGGCACCCCCGCCTGCTGCAGCTGCTGGACGTCGTCGCGGTAGCGCGACAGGCCGGGCGTCTTGACGACGACGTCGCAGCCGAGCAGCAGCTCCAGGCCGCCGTCCGCTGTCGCGGTGACGTCAGGACCGGACCGGTCGTCGACGACGACGGGGTCGACGCCGAGCACGGCCAGCCGGCGCAGGTTGGCGTGACCTTCGACGCCCAGGCCCCAGACGCCGACCCGGAGGCCGACGAGGTCAGACCAGGAGGTCGTCGGCGGCATGGGCGGCGGGGATGGCGTGCGGACCCATGGGCTTGAGGAAGGCCGCCAGGTCCTGCGGCTCGACCTCGGCGGCCAGCTCGTGCAGCAGTGTGGTCTGCGCCCGGTCGGGACGCACCGCGGCCAGCGTCACGGCCGCGTGGCACTCGGTCACCTCGCCGACGCACTCGAACGGCTTGGTCACCAGGTCGTCCCCGAGCAGTCCGCGGAAGCGGTCGGCCAGCGACGGGTCGTCCAGCGGCTCGGCGCCGGCGAAGACCTCGCGCAGCCGGGAGGCCGGCACGAACGGTGCGAGCACCAGGTCGATGAACACGCACTTGTCGCAGTGCCCGCACCAGTGGTCCAGTCGTCGGGCCGGGTCGATGGTGAACGCGCGGTTGCAGCTGCGAAAAGCCAGGTGGTACTGCTCGAGCTCGGCGAAGCGGTCCGCGACCCACAGCTCGGAATACGGCCGCAGGGCCGAGAAGTAATCGATGCCAGTGATGTTCGCAGCCAGCACGGAGCGGAAGCCCTGCTCGAAGGCCCAGCTCTTGGAGTACTGGTGGTTGACCGAGCGTCCGTCCACCTCGACCGTGCCGGAGGACGCGGACCACTCGTTGCTCATCACGACGCTGTCGCGTCCGTCGAGCACGGCGGTCAGCACGGCCAGCGCGGACAGGATCCCGGTGACAGGCACATGGCCGTTGAGGAACCCCAGCTCGGCAGAGCGCAGCACCTGCTCGTCGATCTCGCGACCCGCGCGCAGCACCGGCAGGCCGGTTACCGCGGCCGGCTCCTCGATGGCGGCGAACGTGTCGCCGAGACGGCTCGCGACGAACAGCGCCACGTCGTCGAAGCGCGTCTTGGTGTGCTCCACGACCACCACCGAGTCGATACCGCCGCCGAACGGCACGAGCGGGCGACCCGCGACAGCCGGGGCGTACGAGAGGGGCTCGACGTCCTCAGCGACCGGGCCCTCGATCCTCAGGCCGGTCAGATCCAGCCCGTTGCGGAAGGCGAACTCACCCAGACCCTCGAGATAGAAGCTGAGCAGGACGTCGCGCTCCAGCCGCGTCAGCGCGGTGTCACCGAGGTCGATGACCGGCGGCGCGGCGGTCTTGTAGTAGGACACGCCGGCCAGCAGGAACACCAGCCGGGCGGCAGCCGTCGCGGCGGGCTGCTCCCAGGTTGCGGGCTCGGAGCTCAGCACGAACCGCTCGGTGAACTGCCGGCCGTCCAGGCTGTAGGTGCACCGCAGCTCGCCCTGCGACGGGTCGATGGTGAAACCGTCGTAGCGGAAGCGCTGACCTCTCTGGACCATTCCCGCGACGCTACCGTGCGCGTCATGGCCGAGGTCCTGCAGCTGCTCGACGGCAAGGCGTGGTCGGCCAGCACCTGGGTCGACCCGCTGTCGCTGCTGGGCTGCTACACGTCCTTCGCCGTGGATGCCGCCGGCGCCGTCGTGGAGCTCACCGCGCACCTCGACCGGCTCCAGCGCGACAGCGCGCTGCTGCTGGGCGTCGCGCCAGATCCGGAGCGCGTACGCCGGCTGGCCGCCGCCCATCTCGCGCAGGTCGGCGACGGACCCGTGCGGATGCGGATCGCCGTGCTCGCGCAGACCCCGCCGGTGCAGCCGCAGAAGGTGATCGCGCTGCACGTCGCCACGACCACCCGGCCGCTGCTGCCGCCGGCCGATGTGGCCTGGCGCGTGCGCACGGTCGAGCACCGGCGGACGCTGCCGCAGGTCAAGGCGGTGGATCCGTTCGCGCAGCTGCACCTCAAGCGCGAGGCCCGCCGAGCCGGGTTCGACGACGCGCTGCTGGTACGGGGTGCCGAGCTGCTGGAGGGGACCAGCTGGGCCAGCATCGCGGTGCTGGACAGCGCGGTGGTCCTGCCCGGGCCAGACGCCCTGCCGAGCATCGGGGGAGGGCGGGTCGCTGCGGCGGCCGGGCTGCCCATCGAGCGCCGACCACTGCAGCGCGCGGAGCTCGCCGACCTCCGGCTGCTGCTCGCCTCCACCGCGATCACGCCCGTGACGGCGATCGAGACGGTCGACGGACGGGCGGTCAGCCTGGACGTCGGACTGCTCGCTGCGCTGCGCCGAGCCTGCGCCGATCAACCTGGTGAACGGGTCTGACACCTGCAGATCGCACCTGACCGGGGTCCGGCATGGCATCCTCGGGCGGCCCCGTGTGCGGTCAACGACGACCGTGCAGGGCGTTGACGGCAAGGAGTGCCACCCGTGGTCGCCCGGATGTCCGCGCTCGAGAGCGCGCTGCACCAGCTCAACGACGCTGTCGAGCAGCTCGGCCTCGATGCCGGTGTGCACAAGCTGCTCGCCACCCCCCGGCGCTCGATGGAGGTGGCGATCCCGCTGCGCCGCGACGACGGCACCCTGGACGTGCTCAAGGGCTACCGCGTCCAGCACAACCTCTCGCGCGGACCGGCCAAGGGCGGGGTGCGCTTCCACCCCCACACCGACCTCGACGAGGTGCGGGCGCTGGCGATGTGGATGACCTGGAAGTGCGCGCTGATCGGCATCCCGTACGGCGGGGCCAAGGGTGGCGTGGCCGTCGATCCCCGCCTGCTGTCACGCAACGAGCTCGAGCGGGTCACCCGCCGCTATGCCAGCGAGATCATGCCGATCATCGGCCCGGAGAAGGACATTCCGGCGCCGGACGTGGGCACCGATGAGCAGACGATGGCCTGGATGATGGACACCTTCTCCATCCACGCGGGTTACACGGTGACCGGTGTGGTCACCGGAAAGCCTGTGTCCATCGGCGGTTCTGAGGGCCGAGCCGGTGCGACCAGTCGTGGCGTGATGTATGCCGCGTTCTCCGCGCTGAGGGAGGCAGGTATCGACCACCGCGGTGCGACCGTTGCGGTCCAGGGCTTCGGCAAGGTCGGTGGGCTTGCGGCGCAGGACCTGCACGACGCAGGCTGCATCGTGGTCGCCGTGTCGGACTGGAAGGGTGGCGTCTACTGCGCCAAGGGCCTGAACCCGGCCGCTCTGCTAGCCCACCTCAAGGCGGGCGCGGACACCGTCGTCGGCTTCCCTGGGACCGACACCATCACCAACGACGAGCTGATCGAGCTCGACGTCGACGTGCTGGTGCCTGCGGCGCTGGAGGGCGTCATCCACGAGGGCAACGCCGACCGCATCAAGGCCTTCTTCGTCGTCGAAGGCGCCAACGGGCCGACCACCCCGGACGCCGACAAGGTGCTTGAGGGCAACAACGTGCTCGTCGTCCCCGACATCCTGGCCAACTCAGGAGGCGTCGCCGTCTCGTACTTCGAGTGGGTGCAGGACCTGCAGGCCTACTTCTGGAGCGAGGACGAGGTCAACGACCGGCTCAAGGCGCTGATGGAGTCGGCCTATGACCAGGTGTCGACGATGGCGCGCGACCGCGGGGTGTCGCTGCGCACCGCGGCGCAGATGATCGGCGTCGGCCGGGTCGCCGAGGCGCACCGCACCCGCGGTCTGTATCCCTGATCAGCGCGACGCTCTGAAGATCCCTGCCGTACGCCGCAGCTCGGGTGCCATCGGCACGCCCTCACGCGCCAGCAGGTCGGCCAGGCCGCCGGCGCTGGCCGGGTCCAGCGCTGCCGGGCCGTACGCCGAGCTGCGCAGCCCGGCCGGCGCCGTGCCGGGGGTCAGGTCGCCCTGACCGGCGTCACCGCCCGGGAGGACCACCAGGGCGTTGCCGACCGGGCGGGACTCGGTGGGCCGGCTGGCGACCAGGCCGTTCACGACCATCACCGAGCTGCCGCCACCGTCGAGGTTGATGGCCTGCGTCGCGCCGAGGTACTGCATCAGCTCGGCCAGCTCGCGCAGGGTCATGCCGCGGCTGTAGCCGCTCTGGCGCCCGTCGACGACGACGATCAGCAACTGACCCTCTCGGGTGTAGCCCACTGCGGTGCGCGGGGCCCGGTCGAAGAACGGCCCGCTGCCGTCGACCTCGCTGGCCACCACCGAGCCGTTGACGACCAGCAGCGGGTTGCCGCCGAGGGTGTCCACCGCGCCGGGGAAGCCGAGCTGGGTCGACAGCGTCGCCGGCTGGCCCTTGGCGAAGGAGCGGATCAGGTCGCCGCCGGAGGTGAACGGGTCGGCGGTGAGGAAGGTCGTGGTGCCCGAGACCACGGGAGCTGCTCCGCCGCAACGGGTCCCGCTGATGGTGACCGGCTGGTCGACCGCGCCGTCGGCGCGCATCCTGCGACCGCCGCCGGGGATCAGGCTGGCGTAGCAGCGGTCGGCCGGCGGGGTCTCGAGCGAGCCGCCGAAGGCGTTGAAGGCAGACAGCGCGCTGCCGCCGGCGGTCCCGAAGTTGGTCCGGGGCACGTTGACGCTGGCTGTGCCCGTGGCCACCGTGGTCGTCAGTGTGGTGCGGAGGTCCGGGTAGCCCATGGCGAACTTCGTGCCGGAGGCGTCCAGCGAGAAAGCCCGGCCCAGGGTCGTCGGCGACTGGATGAGCCGGCCGTCATTGGCGAACAGGTGGACGGGACGGCCCGAGCCGAGGAAGAAGTCGCCGTTGACGCCGAGCACCGCGCCGGCGCGGCGGGTCATCGCCGACACCTGCTCGGTCCCGGCCAGCCGACCGCTGGCCAGGACGGTCTCCGGGCTGGAGGCTGCAGCGAGGTCGACCGTCGCGACATGAGCGACCCAGGGCCCTGTTGGATCGTTGACGACGTCGTGGGTGACGCCGGGCGCCAGGCCCTGTGTGCGCCGCACGACGGGCACGTCGCCCGTACGCCCGAGGAAGACGGTCTGGTAGGGGCTCGGGAAGCTTCCCCGGCGCAGGAACCACGTGCCGTTCCGGAAGACTCCGGGGGTGTCGCGGCCGTCGTGGTCCCAGTCGCCCGCGACCGGCCGGTCACCGGAGTTACCGAAGGTGAAGCTGCGCGAGGTGGCGCCGGAGTTCGCCGCGTCGCGCTGGAACCAGGTCGTGTTGCGGCGTACGCCGATGTCGGTGCGGCCGTTGGCGTCCCAGTCGCCGACGACCGCGACATCGCCGGGCAGGCCGTAGCCGAAGGAGCGATAGGGCGAGACGAGGGTGTCCTTGACGTACCAGCGGCCACGCCGGAACAACCCGAGGGAGTCCACCCCGTCGCCGTTCCAGTCGCCCATGACGGGCTGGTCGCCCTTCAAGCCGAAGCGGATCGTGCGGGCCGGGCCGCCCTCGACGTCGCGGATGAGCCAGACGCCGTCCCTGAACAGGCTGACCGAGTCGTTGCCGTCGCCGTCGGTGTCACCGGCCACCGGCTGCCAGCCCGGCGTCTGCTCGACGTAGGAGCGAACCCCGCTGCCGTCCAGGCTGCTGGAGAGCACCCAGGTGTCACCGCGGCGTACGCCCAGCCGGTCGTAGCCCAGGACGTTCCCACCGGCAGGCGCGGCCGCGACGAGGGGCACGCCGCCGCCCAGGGGCGCGGTCGGCTGGGCCGAGGCGCTGAGCGCGGGCAGGGCGGGCGCGGCGATGAGGGCGGCCAGCACGACGGTCAGCAGGGGGCGGGTCACAGGCACAGCGGAGTCCTCAAAGGTGGCGCGGGGCGCAGACGGGGGGTTCGGCCGGCCATGTCCGACTGTGACACGCCGGGCGGGGCGGTGTGGCAAGGACGCGCAAGCCGTCACCAAGGCGAGACCTGGCCGGGCTGTGCTTCGATGGACCCAGCAGAACGACAACCGTGTAGTTCGCATGTCGAGGAGGACCCGATGGGCACCACACCCGCCCCCGCGACCGAGCAGTTCTCCTCCTCGGCAGCCGCGCTGTCCGAGCGCGACCAGCAGATCCTCGCCTTCGAGCGCCAGTGGTGGAAGTACGCAGGCGCCAAGGAGACCGCGATCAAGGACCTGTTCGCGATGAGCGCCACCCGCTACTACCAGGTGCTCAACGCCCTCATCGACCGTCCCGAGGCGCTGGTCGCCGACCCGATGCTGGTCAAGCGCCTGCGCCGCCTTCGCTCGACCCGTCAGCGCACCCGGTCCGCCCGTCGCCTCGGCCTGGACGCCTGAGCCGCGCATGAGCCGGGCCGACGAGCCTGCAGGATGGGTGGGTGACCCCGCCGTCGAGGCCGGCTTTGCTGCGGCGTACGCAACACCTGACGTTGCCGTGCTCGCGCGTCCGGCCACAGACCAGGACGAGCGGGACCAGGCCGCTGACCTGGCGGCCCGGCGCATGACCGCAGGCGGCCGCCCGGTGCGCGCACCGGAGCCGGCCCGGCTCTCGCCCGGGCGGGCGGTGGCCGGTGCTGCCGTCGCCGTCGCCGGCGTCTGCCTCGGCATCGGCACGCTGCTGTGGGTCACCGACGACCCGTCGCAGGCGCCCGGCCCGGCCCTGATCCGTCCGGAGTCGGCGGCGGTGGCCACGACGCCAGTGGCTTCGACGCCGTCGCCCGAGCCCGCGCCGGTCCCGGTAGCGGTGCCTGCCCCGACCGCGGCCCCGGCTGTCGCCCCGCCCGCAGCCCCCTCCGCCGTGCCGTCTGTCGCGCCAGCAGTGCGGAAGGTGGTCGTGCCGATCACGGTGCTCAACAACAGCAACCGCAGCGGGCTGGCCGATCGCGCCGCGCGCCGGTTTCGGCGCGGCGGCTGGCCCGTACGCCTGACCGGGAACTTCCGCGGTCAGATCCCGGTCAGCACGGTCTACTACGACCCCGGGTTCGAGGCCTCCGCCCGGGCCTTCGCGGCCGACTTCGCCGGGATCGTGCGGGTGCGCCCGCGCTTCGCGACGTTGCCGGCCCGGGGCGTCGTCGTGGTGCTCACCCGGGAGTTCGAGTCGCAGTGACGCCGGCGGGCACGGCGGCGGGATCGGCCGGATTGGCTGCGCTGCAGGCGGATCCGGGCCGGGCGGTGGTGGCGCTGGACTACGACGGGACCCTGGCGCCGGTCGTCGACCGACCGCAGGACGCGGTCCCGGCGCCCGGTGCGGTCGACGCCCTGACCGCGCTCGCGCCCCAGGTCGGGGTGCTCGCGCTGATCACTGGACGCCCGGCCGACGTCGTGGTCGAGCTCGGCGGGCTGGCCTGCGTCCCCGGGCTGGTCGTGCTCGGGCAGTACGGCGCGCAGCGCTGGCACGACGGCGCGCTGAGCGGCGCGGCTGAGCTGCCGGGGGTGGCGGGGGCTCGGGGCGAGCTGCCCGCGCTGCTCGAGGTCGAAGGCGCGTGGCTGGAGGACAAGGGGCTGTCGCTGGTCGTGCACACCCGCACCGCCGCCGATCCGGCCGGGGCGCAGGCCCGCCTCGACGGACCCATCACACAGGTCGGGCGGGCGCACGGCCTCGAGGTCCATCGCGGGCGGCTGGTGCTGGAGCTGCGCCCGCCCGGCTTCGACAAGGGCGCGGCGCTGGCGTCGCTGTGCGAGTCGGCGCCGTCGGCGGTGCTGTTCGCCGGTGACGACCTGGGCGACCTCGCCGCCTTCGACGAGCTGGACCGTCAGCGCTCCCGGGGGGTGCCCGGCCTGGCGGTCTGCAGCGCCAGCGCGGAGGGTCCGCAGGTGCTGCGGGAGCGGGCCGACCTGGTCGTCGACGGCCCGGCAGGTGTCGTGGAGGTCCTGGCCGGCCTGCTGGGGCGTTAGAGCGCGGCGCGCCGCTCGGCGTAGGAGGCGAGCGCGGCGACCTGGGCCGGATCCAGGGAGGGCCTGACCCTGGTCAGGGCGTCCTCCAGGTGCGCGACCGTGACGACGGTGGCGGCCATCGACTCGCGCATCGCGGTCAGCGCCGACTCCCGCACCAGCGCGGTGCAGTCGGCGGCCGAGAAGCGCTCGGTGCGCGCACCGAACGACGCCAGGTCGATCCCGTCCTCGAACGGCACGCCCTTGGCCGCCGCCTGCAGGATCAGCGCCCGCGCCTCGGCATCGGGCGGTGGCGCGAAGATCAGCCTGTCCAGCCGACCCGGTCGAAGCATGGCCGGGTCGATGAGGTCGGGCCGGTTGGTCGCCCCGATCACCACCACGTCGCGCAGCGACTCGACGCCGTCGAGCTCGGTCAGCAGGGCCGCCACCACCCGGTCGGTCGTCCCGCCGTCGCCCGACTGCCCGCGCACCGGGGCGAGTGCGTCGACCTCGTCGAGGAACACGATGGACGGCGCCGACTCGCGGGCCCGTCGGAACAGCTCGCGCACCGCTCGCTCGCTCTCCCCGACCCACTTGCTCAGCAGCTCAGCGCCTTTGACTGACAAGACGTTGGCCTGTCCCGACCCGGCGATGGCCTTGACCAGGAAGGTCTTGCCGCAACCGGGCGGGCCGTACAGCAGCAGGCCGCGGGGCGGCGCGACGCCGAGCCGGTCGAAGGTGTCGGGGTACTGCAGCGGCCACAGCACCGCCTCGGTCAGCGCGGCCTTGACCTCGACCATGTCGCCGACGTCGTCCAGCGTGATCCGGGCGATGTCGAGCGTCGCGCCCTCCATCGACGTCGCGCGCACGACCTCCAGCGCCGCGTCGAAGTCGGCCGCCGCGACGGTCGGCGCGTCGGTGTCGCGCTGGCGCGCGGCGGCCCGCAACCCCGCTTCCCGCACCAGCGACAGGACGTCGGCGGCGACGAAGCCGGGCGTACGCCCCGCCAGGTCGTCGACCGCCACGTCCTCGGCCAGCGGCACCCCCCGGGTCGCTACCTCCAGCAGCCGGGCCCGCTGGCCGCGGTCGGGCAGCGGGATCGCGAGCTCGTGGTCCAGTGTCCCGGGCGCGCGCAGGTCAGGGTCGACCTGCTCGGGGTGGGCGGTCGTGCACACGACCGCGGCCCGGCCATCGCGCACGACGTCACGAAGAGCAGTCAGCAGCACGGTCGTGAGCGGTCCCGGCTTGTCGCGGGGGGCCAGTGCCTCGACGTCCAGCAGCAG
>JBBPYI010000256.1:0-12440 GCA_038200075.1 Mycobacteriales bacterium | reverse complement strand
GAATGTCCGGGTGGGTCTGGGTCAGCCCCTTGACGTGGGCCTCGTAGATGACGGTCTCGCTGTAGGGGGTGCGCGGCGGCCGGTCGTTGTCCCAGTCGAAGAACGGGCTGATCACGACCGACTTGCTCATGTGGGGAGCGCTGTCCTCGTCGTTGAACGAGTCCTCGTCTCCCCAGGTGTAGGAGAAGCAGGCCTGCGCCCAGTCGATGTCGCCGTCGACCGCCTTGGCGTAGGGGTCCATCAGCAGCTTGCTCGGGTTGCAGCGGTGCCCGTTGGCCGGGTCGTAGGGACCGTGCACCCGGTAGCCGTAGCGCTGGCCGGGGCCGATGTTCGGCAGGAAGCCGTGCCAGACGAACGCGTCGCGCTCAGGCAAGGGCAGACAGGTCTCGGTGCCGTCCTCGTCGAACAGGCACAGCTCGACCTTGTTGGCCGCCTCCGAGAACAGCGCAAAGTTCGTGCCGGAGCCGTCGTAGGTCGCGCCGAGGGGGTAAGGAGAGCCGGGCCAGATACGCAAGGTGAAGCCTTTCGGGGTTGCGGACGCCAAGCCCACCGCGGGCCGTCCGCCTGTGTCTACCCCCCCGAAGCCCCGTCGTACGCCCCGCGCGGCAGGGTTGTTCGTCTCACCTGCTGCGGCGTACGGCCGGCGCCGAGCGCAGCCGGGCCAGCCCGAACGCGGAGCTGAAAGCCATCGCGGTCGCCAGCAGCGCCAGCGCCCGGGACCGCTCGGCGTCGCGGCGGTTCACCATCGCCAGCTCGGTGCCCGGCCGCTGCTCGCCGAGCAGTGCCAGCGCCAGCTGCAGCTCCTCCTGCTGCTGCAACGCCGCCGCCGTCATTGGCTGGCTCTGCACCTGGCTCTGCGCCTGAGCCTGCGGCTGGGGTTGCGCCTGCGGCGCAGCGACCGGCGGAGCGGGAGCGGGAGCGGCGGGCGCCTGCGCCAGCGGCTGGGCGGCCGGCGGCGGGTCCTGCGCCGGCTGCCCGGCCTGCTGGGCGGCGGCGGCCGCCGGTGGCGGATCGATCGCGACAGCTCCAGCCGGCGGGGCCGTGCAGGTCACCGTGAGCTGCGCCGTGGCGACCGTGAAGCCTCGCAGCAGCGCATCCAGCGACTGGTCGTAGCGTCCGGGGGCGAGCCCGACGCAGCTGACCCGGACCCGGAACGGCACGTCGTTGCGGACCGTGACGTCCAGGCCGCGCAGGGCGGTCGCGTCGACCGCGCCCAGGACGGGGGAGCGCTCAGGAGCCACCAGGCGTACGTCCTGCTCGTCGACCAGCGCCTTCACCAGACCGGTGATGGCGGCGCCGAAGCCGTTGGGGGTCTCGCACACCAGCGGCTCGCCGGCGTTGACCCTCAGGTCGTTGCCGCAGGCGACGCCCTCTGCCGGCGCGAGCGCCCCGGTGAGCCGGGCCATCGTCGTCAGGTTGGCGGTCGCCCGGCTGCCCTCGTCCGGAGCGATCCCGATCTGCTGCACCCGCTGCGCGGCCAGCACCCCGGCGATCCGCTCGAGGTCGGGTGTGCCGTCGGCCTTGCGCGGCGTGCCGTGCGGGTTGTTGAAGTCCTCGTCGGTGGCGTGCACGACCAGCCGCCGGATGCCCTCCTGCGGCCGGAAGCCGGCCCGTTGACCGGGCTGCACGGTGTAGCTCGGCGCCAGGTCGCTGGAGCCCTCCTGCAGCACGCCCTCGCCGGTCACCAGGGAGTTCAGCGCGATGAGCTGCCCCTCCTTGACGTCGCGGCGGGTGCTGCTCTGCAGGTTGGGGTCGGGTCGCAGCCCGTCGAACGCGGTCTGCAGCTGCGCGTCGACGTCACCGACGGGCCGCAGCAGTGTGTACGGGGAGGGCTTGCGGTAGTCGGGTCGGGTCGGGTCGGCCTCGGGGAAGGGCGGCTCGCCGTCGCCCGGTCCGGCCCCGGCGGCGCCCAGCCCGACCTTGACGTCGATGCCGGCCTGCGACAGCGCGGTGCTGATCGTGGTGAAGGTGCGCTTGAGGTCGCCGATGTAGTCGGCCATCCCCGGTGAGGTGTCGACGAGGAAGAACAGATCCAGCGGCGTCGGGCTCGGCGGCAGCACCAGCGTGAAGTCCTGCAGGCTGCTCTGCCCGACCGGCAGGCTCACCGAGCGCGAGGGCGGCTCGACCCGGCCGGGCGGCGGCGGCGGCGCGGCGAGCTCGCCGACGACCGGCGGCGGGGCCTGCCGGCCAGGTGGCGTCGGGTCGATCCAGCGCAGCAGGACGTGGCCGGCCAGCACGTGGAAGGAGCCGTCCCGGGCCCGGTCGCCGAGAGCGGTGCCGGGGGTCGCCTCCGCGCCGGCGGGCACGAGGGTGGGCTTGCCGGAGCGGCGGGCGTCGACCCGGAAGAGCTGGCCCTGCGAGGCAGCGACGACCACGTCGTCACCGGTTCGGTGGGCCAGGGCGTCCACACCTGACAGGGCAGCGCGCAGGGTGAAGGTCAGGCCGGCGTCGGTGCTCTGGGCGATGCCGTCGGCGGTGGCGGCAACGACCTCGCCGCTCTCCATCGTCTCGACCGCGGTCACGCCGGTCAGTCCGGTGTCGGTCACCGAGCGACCGCCGTCGGCGGACACGACCAGCCGGCCGTCGGTCACGGCATACAGCAGGTTGGCGTCCTCGGCGTCGATCGACAGGGCGTCGATGCCGCTGCCCAGGGCGTCGGCGCCGGTGCGCAGCGCCCAGGACGCCCCGCCGTCGGTCGTGGCGTAGAGCAGCCCGGCCGGTCCGGTGTCGCCGGGGGCGCCGGGCAGGTCCGGCAGGGTCCCGCCGGCCGCACCGCCCGAGGAGGTGGGCGACAGCACGAGGTAGGCCGTACGCCCGTCGGAGGCCGCCTCGAGCTGCCGCGGGGCGCCTTGGGCGGGCAGGCCCGAGTCCGACGCAGTCCACGAGCCCGTCGCCCCGGACGGGCTGCGCACGACGTGCGGGCGCGAGGCGGCTGCCGAGCCCTCACGGACGGCCGCCAGCGCCGGCCCGCCGGGCAGCAGCGCCGCCGACACGATCGTGGACGTGGTGCCGGAGAACGGCACGCCGGCCGACGGCGTCGACGTCAGCACCAGCGCGTCCTCCCACACGCAGCCGTCGCTGCCGCTGGCCTTGATCGTGTTGCCGTTGGTCGCCAGCACCCGGGCCGGGCGGGCGGCATCCACGGCGTACGCGGTGACGACGTCGCGCGTCTGCACGCTCTGCACCCCGCCGAACGCCTCGACCGGCACCTGCTGCCAGGGACCGACGGTCGTGGTGCCGCGACAGGCCAATGGTCCGGAGGCCGCGTCGGCGACGACCGGGCCAAGGACCAGTGGCAGCGCCAGCGCCCCGGCCAGAGCGATGCGCGCCCGGCGCATCAGGACCGGGTGGTGGCGCGCGTGCGGGGAGTTCGCGCCGTGCCGGCTCCCACCTTCACGACGCCAGTCTTCGCCGCACCAGGCTTGGTCACGGCCCGAGTGCGCTGCCGCGGCGCGCTGGCCGAGGCGATCGAGGCCATCAGCGGCGCCAGCGCCTCCTGGAGCACCTCGTCCTCCAGGGTCTCCTCGGCGTCGAGCCGCTCGGCCAGCGCGTCGAGCTCGCCGCGGTGGGCGCGCAGCAGCCCGGTGGCCTCGTCCTGTGCGGCCGTGATGAGGCGGCGGACGGCGTCCTCGACGTCGCGCTGGGTCTCCGGCGACAGCCCGACCAGCGCGCTGTCGTCGCCGAGGAAGCCCTCGCCGGCCTTGACCTGCAGTCGCACGGGACCGACCTCCTCGCTCATGCCGTAGCGGGTGACCATGTCGCGGGCCAGGTCGGTGGCGTGCTCGAGGTCCTGCTCGCCGCCGGTCGAGCCCTCACCGAGCACCAGCTCCTCGGCCGCGATCCCACCGAGGGTCGCGACGAGCTGGGCGTGCAGCGCGCTCTTGGTCAGCAACGTCGCCTCGGTGTCGGCGAAGGAGGCGGCGGCGACCGTACGCCCCCGGGAGAGCACGGTGACGCGATGGACGTCCTCGGACCGGCCCAGGGCCGCGGCGACGACGACGTGGCCGATCTCGTGGTAGGCCGCCCGGCGGCGCTCCTCGGCCGTGAGCACCCGGCCGCGGCGCTGCGGACCCTCCAGGACCCGCACGACGGCCTGCTCCATCTCCTTCATGGTGATGGTGCTGCCACCGCGGCGGATCGTCAGCAGCGCCGCCTCGTTGACGGTGCTGGCGAGGTCCGCGCCGGTGAAGCCGGGGCACCGAGAGGCCAACCGGGTCAGGTCGACGTCGGGGTCCAGCGGCTTGCGCCCGGCGTGGATGCGCAGAATGCGCTCACGGCCCTCGGCGTCGGGGCGCTCCACCGTGATGTGGCGGTCGAAGCGGCCCGGTCGCATCAGGGCCGGGTCCAGGATGTCGGGGCGGTTGGTCGCGGCGATGACGACGACACCGGTCGAGACGTCGAAGCCGTCCATCTCCACCAGCAGCTGGTTGAGGGTTTGCTCGCGCTCGTCGGAGCCGCCACCACCGCCGCCGGAGCCGCGCTTGCGGCCGGCCGCGTCGAGCTCGTCGATGAACACGATCGCGGGAGCGACCGCGTTGACCCGCTTGAACAGGTCGCGGATGCGGGCCGCGCCCACACCGACGAGCGACTCGACGAACTCGGCGCCGGCCACGGAGAAGAACGGCACCCCGGCCTCGCCGGCGACCGCGCGGGCCAGCAGCGTCTTGCCGGTCCCGGGCGGACCGAACAGCAGCACGCCCTTGGGCGGGGCGGCGCCCAGAGCCTTGTACTTGGCCGGGTCCTTGAGGTAGTCGCGCACCTCGGCCAGCTCGGTGACGGCCTCGTCGGCGCCGCCGACGTCGGCGAAGGTGACGTTCGACCCGCCCGTACGGCTGCCCTCGTCGACGCGGCCGAAGTCGGTCACCTCACCGATCGCCGAGCTGCCACCGCCGCGGCCGACGAACAGCAGACCGAACAGGTTGGCCAGGATCAGCACCGGCAGCAGGAACTCGGTGAACACCCGCAGCCGCGCCTGCCCGGCTTGCGGGTCGACCGCGACCTCGGCGCCGGCGGCCTGCAGGGCCTCGACCAGACGGGGGGTGACCGAGCCGCTCGACGGCAGCGCGGTCCGCACGGTGGCCTCGCCGTCCGGCACGCCCTCGACACGGGCGGCGGCGACGTCGGCAGGAGCGGGAGCGGCGCCCGCGGCCGGCGGTGTGCCCAGCGCGGCCGCCGCGCTGTCGGAGCGCAGCGTGACCACGACCTGGCTGTCCTCGTCGAGCAGCAGCGCCGACTCCACCCGGCCGGCCGCCGTGAGGCCAGAGAGCGTCTCCAGGCCGACCTCCCGGCCGCCGGGGGCGCTGTAGAGCGACAGCAGCGAGCTGGCGAAGACGACCAGCAGCAGCACCAGCGTGGTCGCGAGCGCGACGAACAGCCCGTTGCCGCCGCTGCCGTTGGCGGCCTTGGCCCGCCGGCGAGCAGCGACCGCGACCTTGACCCGGGCGAGGACCGCAGCAGGGGTCCGGGCGCTCGTGGTGCTGGGGGCAGGGCTCGGCACAGAACCTCCTTGCCGGTGCGCTGTGGCGACCGGGCTCGACGCGGGGGAACCGGCCGCGGTGGCGGACGGTCCTCGCCGGGACAGTTCGCCGTGCGAGGCGCTGTTCCTGCACGCCCGGTGACAGGTCCCTGACCGAACACCTGCGGCGCCGGCCGGATCGGCTCGTCGACGTCTGGGGCCGCACCTATCCTGGGCGGGTGACCCCGACCCTGCCCGGCTCTGCGGCCGACGTGCGGCGTTGGCAGCGACGGCTCGCCGATGAGCGGCAGGAGGCCGCGGTCTACCGCGAGCTGGCCGCCCGGCGCGACGGCGAGGAGCGCGCCATCCTGCTCGCCCTGGCCGAGGCCGAGGCGCGGCACGCCGCGCACTGGGAGTCGCTGCTGGGTGAGGGCGCCGAGACGCCGGCGCGGCCGAGTCTTCGCGGCCGGGTGCTGGCCGTGCTGGCCCGGCGGTTCGGCACGGTCTTCGTCCTGGCGCTGGCGCAGCGGGCCGAGAGCCGTACGCCCTATGTCCGCGACCGCGACGCCACCGCCCAGATGGCGGCAGACGAGCGCATCCACGAGGAGGTCGTGCGCGGGCTGGCCGCGCGCGGCCGGGCGCGCGTGTCGGGGACGTTCCGGGCTGCGGTGTTCGGCGCCAACGACGGTCTCGTCAGCAACCTGGCGCTGGTGCTGGGTGTCAGCGCCAGCGGCGCCGCGAGCGCAACCGTGCTGCTCACCGGTCTGGCCGGGCTGCTGTCCGGCGCGCTGTCGATGGGGGCGGGGGAGTTCATCTCCGTGCGCTCCCAGCGTGAGCTGTTGGACGCCTCGACGCCCGATGTCCGCGCCCGCGACGCCTATCCCCACCTCGATGTCGACGCCAACGAGCTGGCCCTGGTCTACCGCTCCCGTGGCATGGCTCCCGCAGACGCCGATCGGCATGCCGCGGCGCAGCTCGCCGCGTGGCCGGCCGATCCCGGGGGCGGGCTCGACCCCGTCGAGCAGGACGACGTCGTCGGTTCCGGGTGGGGCGCCGCCGTGTCGAGCTTCGCCTTCTTCGCCTCCGGCGCGGCTGTGCCCGTGCTGCCTTTCCTGGTCGGACTGTCCGGGGGGCCGGCGCTGCTGGTGGCGTGCGTGCTCGTCGGCCTGGCCCTGCTGCTGACCGGCGCTGTGGTGGGGCTGCTGTCCGGCGGCCCACCGCTTGCCCGGGCAGGGCGGCAGCTGGCTGTGGGCGCGGGGGCCGCCGGTGTCACGTACGTCCTGGGTGCGGCCTTCGGCGCCGTGACGGGCTGACCGTCTCCCTCTCCCGTACGGGCTGACCGTCAACAGCCGACGTTTTGGTGCGGCACCGCGGCGCCGACTCTCGCGCAACTCAGCAGATGCGGGCCGTCAGCCGACAGCCCGGCCGAGGCCCGCCCCGTACGCCTTCCGCGCCGCATCCGTGGGGCCATCGACCGCGTTTGCCGGGACCCGGACCGGTCGAGCTCGGGGCCGCGTCTGTTTGCGGCCGTGGACCACGGGCACGAAGCGCCACAAATCGGCTCCGCTGCCGTGTCCACATCTCAAGGAGCGCCTCATGTCTGTACCTCGCCACGATCCGACGATGCGCCGCGCCGGCGCCGGCTTCGTGGCCCTCGCGCTCCTGGCGGCGGGGGCCGGCGGCCTGGGCCTCGGACCGTCGACCGCAGGCGCCTCCAGCCACCGCGAGGCCCCGCTCACCGCAGCCAACCCGCTGATCGACAACACCGACACCTACGCCTTCGTCAGCCCGGACAAGCCGGACACCGTCACGCTCATCGCCGACTGGCAGGGCTTCCAGGATCCCTCCGGTGGCCCCAACTTCTTCCCGTGGGGAGCCGACGGCTACCGCTACAACATCAAGGTCGACAACAACGGTGACGCCGTCCCCGACCACACCTACCGGTTCACCTTCACCAACATCGACAAGCGCACCGGCCAGACGTTCCTCTACAACAACGGGCCGGTGACCTCCTTCGAGGACCCGACCCTGCTGTTCAAGCAGACCTACACGCTCGAGGACGTCGACGCGAGCGGGAAGGCCAGCACGCTGCTGAAGGATCAGCCGGTCGCCCCCAGCAACGTCGGTACGGCCTCGATGCCCGACTACAAGAAGCTTCGCGACGAGGCGGTGACACCGATCGGGGGGACGGGGAACGACACCGCCGGGGGGACCGCCTTCGTCGGGCAGGCCGACGACCCGTTCTTCCTGGATATCCGCATCTTTGACCTGCTGTACGGCGGGGACCTGTCCGAGGTCGACAACGACAGTCTCAGCGGGATGAACGTCAACACCATCGCGCTGCAGATGCCCATCGCCAACCTCACGCGTGGCGGCGACGACAGCGGCATCATCGGCGTGTGGGCCACCAGCGAGCAGCAGCGGTTGGACCTGGCTACCGGCAGCGCCTCGGGCGACTTCGTCCAGGTGTCGCGGCTCGGCGCACCGCTGGTCAACGAGGCGGTGCTCCCGATCGGGCTGAAGAACGCCTTCAACAACCTGCAGCCGGTCAACGACGCCAGCGTCATGGCGGCCGTGGACCGGGTCAGCGACCCGGAGATCCCTAAGCTGATCGAGAAGATCTACGACATCCCGGCCCCGAAGGCCCCGCGTGAAGACCTGGTCGCGGCCTTCCTCACCGGCATCGAAGGTCTCAACAAGCCGCCGAAGGTGAAGCCGGCCGAGATGCTGCGCCTGAACACCGGCATCGCGCCCGCCGACGGTCCCAGCCGGCTCGGAGTGCTCGGAAAGGACACGTCCGGGTTCCCGAACGGACGCCGACTGATCGATGACGTCGTCGACATCGAGCTGCAGGCGCTCGAGGGCGCGATCCGGACCGGCGAGATCGTCGAGCCGCTGGCGACCGGCGACAAGGTCGACAGCAATGACCTCGCCTTCGCCGACGCCTTCCCGTACGTGGCCCTGCCGCACTCGGGATCCGGCCCCGCCTCGGCCGGCTTCCCGAGCGGCAGCGACTCTGCCGCCGGTCCGGACGCCGCCGTCTCGGCGTCCGAGGCGCCCTCCACGAGCCCGACGCCGGCAACCACCGCGGCCCCCGATGACAACGTGAACAGCTCTCCGGTCAGCAATGAGTCCGACGGCGTGGGCATCGGCATCCTCATCGGTGCCGCGGTCCTCGCGCTCCTGGTCGGTCTCGGCGTCGGTCTGCTGCTGTCGCGCCGCCGCAGCACGGCCTCCGACGCCTGACCTCGAGTAGGTAGGCGAACAACCGCCAGGAGTGTGCTGCCCCGACGTCGTCACCGACGACGTCGGGGCAGGTCCGCTGCAGGTGACGACCCGTACGCGGGGGCACGTCAAGCGTCACCAGGCGCAAGGTCGCACCTTGCTCAATGACGAGAGTGCCACCCGTCGTGCTGCAAAGGGCACCGCGGACCTGCGTGTGCGCGTTGACGGCTTCGACGCCCGCGCCGCGCTCAGCAAGAACAGACCCACGTCCTCCGGTACGACGAGCCTGACGCTGCCGAGGCGCGGAAGGTTGCGCAGGTGTCAGAGCCCGTCGGCGGCGTCGAACCGGACGACCACGTCGGTGTAGCCCAGCGCGCGCGCCAGACCGGTCAGCATGTCGCGGGTGTTCTCCTCAGCGCGGGACCGCAGGTCGCTCTGCGCCGCTGCGTCGGCGATCTTCTTCTCGGCCAGCGCTGAGACCTCCCGCTCGGTGGTCGGGTTGTCGCTGAGCAGTCCGCCGACGCGATCGAGCAGGCCCCGGTCCCGGGACAGGACCCGGCTGTTGGCCAGGTCGACGGCGGCGTCGTCGAGCCGCGCGGGCGGCAGCGAAAAGGTGGCCGTCCTGCCGTCTTTGGACGTCGTCACCGCGGCGCCGTCCAGTCCGGTGAAGTCCACGATGGCGTCGACCGACCCGGTGGCCAGGAAGGTCGTGCGCTCCCCGCTGAGCAGTGACGGGACGAAGCGCGTGTCGCGCTCGAGGTCGACGACGACCTGGAAGCTGCCGGTGGCTGCGTGGTACTCCTTGAGGTCAGCCAGGGAGGTCAGCAGCGACGGCCCCGTCCGGTCGACGGACTCGCTGCCGAACGGCAGACCGGGCCAGGAGGGCAGCGCCCGCACGCCGATGGCCCCGAGCACGAGTGCGAAGACGGCCACGAGGACCACGGGGATCCGGCTGCGCGCGGAACGCGGCGCCACGGTGTGCTCAGGGTGCGTCATCACGGACTCCGCTCGAAGGGAAGACGTCGTGGAGGCGACAACGCCGTGCGCGCACCCTTCGTTCCGGACCGTTCATGCGCCGGTGCGGTGGCGGACGCTCCGCCCGAACCAGGCCGGGCAACCTCACTGGCCGACCGCGCTGACCAGCTCGGGGTCGTCGACGCACTGCTGTTCCGGCGCCTGTCGGCGATGTCGTGGGCACACCTCGGCGGCCTCGGTCGCGGAAAGGGCTGGGCCGGGATCGTCACGCTCACCGACGTCGAGGAACCTTGGCTCGGTCGAGTGCCGGATGCTGTCGGCTCAGTGTGCCCGTTCGCCTTCACGCTGCCGACCCGCGTGCTCGGCCCCTACTACGCCACCGCCGGCGCGCTCGTGCGCGTCAGCGGCGACGTGGTCGTGCTGCTCGGCAACCCGAACCAGTCACTGGCCGCGCACGCCTCGACCCAGGCGCTGGTCGACCTCGCGGTCGACCTCGACGCCTCGATCGACGACGTCACCCCGTCCAAGCGCCTGGCCGACGAGCTCGAGGTGCTGCACGCCGTACGCGCCGTCACGACCGTCGCCCTGACCGATCCGGGCGTGGGCGCTGCCCTGGACATGCTGGAGGTGCTGGCCGCAGACGGGTCGCTGTGCGTGCAGGACACCGAGCTGCGCGACGTACTCGCTCCGCTAGGCCGTGAGCAGGGCGTCCGCTCGCTGCTCGCGGTCCAGGTGCCCGCCCCCGTCGGCGGGCTGCTCGTCGTCGCGCACGCCAGCGCGGGTCCACGCGGTTTCACCAGCGTGTGCCAGCAGCTGGGTCGTCAGATCGCCGACGCCGCTGCTCTTGTCGCCGCGACCGCAGTCCTGCGGGAGGAGGATCTGCTGGCGACCGCGGAGGAGCAGGCACGAACGGCGAGGCGCGACCAGCTGACCGGCCTCGGGAACCGGCTGGCGTGGGAGGAGGCGCTCGAGCAGGCCCAGCGCGCGGTCGACGCCGGCGACCGCGTCACGGTTCTCACCCTCGACGTGGATGGTCTCAAGAACGTCAACGACACCTGCGGCCACGAGGCCGGCGACGACCTGCTGCGTCGTTGCGCCGACGTCCTGCGCGAGTACGGGCGGCAGGACGACGTGTGCGTACGCCTGGGCGGTGACGAGTTCGCCGTGCTTCTGCAGCACTCCGCCTCGTTGGCCATGGACCGACTCGACGTGCTCTCCGAGCGCTTCGCCAGCGCGACCAGCTGCGCGCGCACGGTCGCAGCCAGCCTCGGCATGGCGAGCGCCGGGCCGGGCGTCAGCGTCGCCGATGCCGTCCGCGAGGCCGATGCGGCCATGTACGTCAACAAGCGGCAGCGGTGCCAGCGCGCCCCTGAGAGCCCGCCGGTCATCCCGGACCAGCAGCTGCGCCCGGCCGGTTTCGTTCCGGCTTCCTGAGGACGGCGGCTCCTGGGCTCCGACGTCGAGCTGGCTCGAAGCCGGGCAGGTGGCATCAGCACGAGCTGCGGCACGCCACTGTCCGCGGCCGGCGTGCCGCTCGAGGAGGTCGTCGACGTGCTTGGGCACGCCAGCACCCGGGTGACCTCGGCGACGTACCGGCACCGCACGACGCCGACGATCGAAGCGGGCGCCAACATGATGGACCAGCTGCTGCTGTCGCACCGACCTGAAATCGGATAATCTGATGTGTACATGCGCACCGTGACAGCCACAGAAGCGAGCCGATCCTTCGCCGCGCTGCTCGACGAGGTGGAGCGCGGGGAGACTGTGGTGATCACTCGCGGTGGCAAGCGCATTGCTTCCATCGGACCGGCCTCCGTCGGCAACGGGGCCGAGGTCATGGCACTGCTCTCGTGCGACGTTGACGAGGACTTCGCCGACGACATCGCCGCGGCCCGCGGCGCCGTGACGCTGGAGGCGCCGGCGTGGCCCGCCGACTGATCCTCGACACCGGCGTCCTGGTCGCGGCTGAAAGGGCCCGGGCGTCGTGGGGCGAGGTGTTGTGGCCCGACGATGACGTAGCCATTGCTGCTGTTTCGGTCGCGGAGCTGCGCACCGGGGTCGAGCTCGCGGCCGCGAGTCGGCGGGACGCCCGCGAGGCCTTCCTCGAGCAGGTCCTGAGGCTGATCCCGGTCGAGAGCTGTGACGTGGCAGTGGCGCAGGTCCACGGCTCGCTCCTGGCGGTCGTCCATCGCGACGGCGTCCAGCGCGGGGCACACGACCTGATCATCGCGGCGACAGCGGCGGCGACGAACCGCACCGTGGTCACCCTCGACCGTGGCGCCCGCTTCGGCGAGCTCCCGGGCGTCAACTGCCTCGAGCTCAGCTGAGGATCGACGGGTCCTCACGCCTCGCTCCAGAGGGCCCGTTCGGCGGTCGGCCGGCAGCTGCTCGACGGTCTGGACGCCCGGTGCGGACGGTTTTAGACGGCCCCGAACGGCGGTGACTCTGCGACATCTGTGGCTACCAGTAGCGACTTCGTGATCGTCCCGGGGGAGCTGCACCCCCTCTGACCTGCGGTTTTAGTGTGGGCGATACAGGACTTGAAAGTGGATCGCCTGTAGGCTGCTGACCTGCAGGTTCACGCTCGTGACCTGCGGAAACGCTTTCGCCAGATCGGACACAAGACAGCACGAAAGAGCGCTAGAGTGCCCCTGCGAGTCACGACGTGAGTCACGTACCGCGATACAGGGGAGCACCGGATGGCGCGTAGGGCCAAGCAGCGGCGCGAGCAGGGGGCCGGCACGGTCGACCAGTTGCCTTCGCGCCGATGGCGGGCGCGGTACCG
>JBBPYI010000255.1:0-8802 GCA_038200075.1 Mycobacteriales bacterium | reverse complement strand
GAGGCCAGGGCCGAGCCGGTCGCGGCCTGCAGCACCCGCCCGATCCCGAGGTGGGTGGCCAGCGTTGCGTCGTCGAGCTCGGCGACCGGCGCGCTGTGCACGACGGTGCCGGTCTGCAGTAGGTGGGCGGTGTCGACCAGCGACAGGCCGAAGGCGATGTTCTGCTCGACCAGGACCATCGTCACGCCCGTCTCGACGACCTTTTCCAGGACCGCCCGCAGCTCCAACGCGGCGACCGGGGACAACCCCGCCGACGGCTCGTCGACCAGGATGAGCGACGGCTCGTTGATCAGCGCCCGGCCGACCGCGAGCGAGGCCTGCTGACCGCCGCTCATGGTGCCGGCCTTCTGGTCGCGCCGGTCGCGCAGCACCGGGAAGCGCTCGAAGACGCTGTCCAGGGCGGGGCCATAGCGCTTCTTGTCCTTGCGTCGCAGGGTGTAGGCGCCCAGGCGCAGGTTCTCCTCAACCGTCAGGTCGGGGAAGACCTGCCGACCCTGCGGCACGTGTCCCATCCCGCGCGCGACGCGCTGCTCGGGCGAGAGCCGGGTGATGTCCTCCCCGGCCAGCCAGATGCTGCCCGAGCGGGCCGGCACGACTCCGGCAACGGTCTTGAGGGTCACCGACTTCCCTGCGCCGTTGAGACCGAAGATGCCGGCGATGCCACCGGCCGGCACCGACAGGCTGACGCCGTGCAGCACCGTGGTGGCGCCGAAACCGGCCGTGACGTCGCGTAGCTCGAGCACGGACGTGGTCATGCGGTGACGACCTCTCGGGGGGCGGGGGCGGTGCCCAGATAGGCCGTGACAACCGCGGGACGGGTGACGACCTCGACCGGTTCACCGTCGGCGATGACCGTGCCGGCGTTCATGACGTAGAGCTCGTCCGCGACGCCCAGTACCAGCGGGACGTTGTGCTCGATGAGCAGGACGGTACGACCGAGCTGGTCGCGCACGTCCAGCAGCGTCGCGGCAAGGTCCTCCGCGGCTGCCGGGCTCATTCCCGCGGCCGGCTCGTCGAGCATGACGAGCTCGGGCGAGGTGACCAGCGCGCAGCCGATCTCCACGATGCGCTGCTGGCCGTGCGAGAGCCGGCCCACCGGGGTGTCGCGGTAGCGACCGAAGCCGAGCCCGGCGATGACCTCGTCGGCCCGCGCCCGCACGTCGCGCTCGTACCAGCGCGACGGTCCGATGCCGGTCAGCGCCGACAGCACGCCGTACGGCGCAGCCAGGTGCTGGGCCATCAGCAGGTTCTCGAAGACCGACTGACCCTTGGCGAGCCCGATGAGCTGGAAGGTGCGGCCCATGCCGCAGGCGGCCCGCTCGTGGGCGGACAGGTCGGTGACGTCCTGACCGAGGAAGCTCACCGTGCCGGCGTCGGGGGTCAGCGCGGCCGTGACGGCGTTGAACAAGGTGGTCTTGCCGGCGCCGTTCGGGCCCATCAATCCGACGATCGTGCCGCGGTCGACCCGCAGGCTCGCACCGTCCACGGCCTGCAGGCCGCCGAAGCGCACGCTGATGTCCCGCGCCTCGAGCACCGGGGTGCCGGGGCGCTGGGGAGCCAGCGCAGGCAGTCCGGGCGGCCGGGTCAGGGCCGGCAGACTGGGCCGGGTCGGCGGCAACGGCGGCTCACCGCCCTTCTTGCGGGCTCGCTTCTCGCGCGCCTCCACGACCGCTCCGGCCAGCCCGAGCGGGTGGCGGGCGATGGTGAACATCAGCAGCGCGGCGTTGAGCACGAGGTCGATCCCGCGGATGCCGAAGCCGAACACCGACACCAGCAGCTCGGGCAGCAGCAGCGCGAAGAACGCCGCGAACACCACCCCGGCGCGGCTGCCGAGCCCGCCGATCACCACGATGACCACCAGCAGCAGTGAGCGGGCGTAGCCGAAGTCGCCGCCGGTAACCGTGCCGTACGCCGTGCCGAAGACCGCACCGGCGACACCGGCCATCGCGCCGGACAGGGTGAACGCCAGCAGCTTGTACTTCGCCACGTCGACGCCGAAGGAGGCGGCGACCTGCTCGTCGGCCTTGACCGCCTGGAAGGCCCGGCCCAACCGCGAGCGGGTGAGGTTGACGTCGACCTGCCACACCACGACCAGCAGCACGCCGGCTAGGACGAGGAAGCCGGCGTCGGAGCTGATCGCAGTGTCCCCGACGTAGGGCCGGGGGATGACCTTGCCTGCCGAGCCGCCGCCGATGGCCTCGACACGGAACAGCGACTGCGACGCTGCATAGGCCACGCCGACGGTGACGACGGCGAGATACAGCCCGCGCAGCCGCAAGGCGGGAAGCCCTACCAGAAAGGCGATGACGGCGCCGGCAGCCGCGGCGGCGACGACCCCGGCCAGCCATGGCAGGCGCAGGTCATCGACGCCGGTGACCAGTCCGGTGGTGAACGCACCGACCCCGACGAAGGCGAACTGCCCGAGCGAGATCTGCCCGGCGTAGCCGGTGAGGACGTTCAGGCTCAGCCCCGCGATGGAGTAGGCGCAGGCTGCCGAGAGCAGCAGCGCGTTCTTGTCCGACAGCAGGCCGGCGCCGTCGAGCAGCAGCGGTCCGACCAGCGCGACGACGAGCGCGATGAGGATTCCCGGCACGCGCCGGCGGGTGGGGGCGGTCATGCGCTGGCTCCGGCGGTCTCGCGGGCGGGGGTGGGTGTCTGCGTGGGCGGGGACAGCAGGGCGCGCAGCTGCGGGGCGTACTGCCGGCCGAGCAGGGCGACCAGCAGCACGGTGAGCACGACGACGTAGCGCAGCCCAGGGATGCCGAGGTCGCCGAGGTAGCGGGTGGCCGCGGCCTCGGCCAGACCGAGGGTCACGCCACCGACGAAGGCGCCGGGCAGGCTGGTCAGCCCCCCGACGACGGCGGCAGCAAGGCCGACGACGTAGAGCTCGCTGGCGTAGCCGGGCGCGAACACCCCGACGGTCGGCTCGACCAGCAGCGAGGCGATGCCGGCCAGCGCGGCGCCTGCGCCCCACACCGTGAGGGTGATGCGCGAGAGCGGGACGCCGACCAGGCGTACGGCCGTCGGGTCCTGGGCGGCGGCCAGGATGCCCAGGCCGAAGTCGGTGCGGCGTAGCACCGCCTGCAAGCCGAAGCCGAGCGCCAGGGCCAGCACCAGCGCCAGCACCTGCGACGGCGTGACGCGCACCCCGGCGAGGGTGAAGCCGCCGGAGAAGGGCGCGGCGAGCTGCTTGGGGCTCTCACCGAACAGGTAGAACTCTCCCGCCAGCAGGAACAGCCCCAGACCGACGGTGGCGACCGCCACCGAGACCGGGTCACCGCCGACCATGCGGCGTACGACCAGGAACTCGAAGAGCGCACCGATGGCGACGGCGAAGACCAGCGCGACGGCCGCCCCGACGAACCACGGCAGGCCGAGGTCGGTGACCAGGAACGCCGCCAGGAACAGCGAGGCCGTCCCGATCTCGCCCTGCGCGAACGACAGCACTCCGGTGCCGCGGAAGACCAGCACCACGCCAAGGGCGAACAGCGCGTAGATGCCACCGGAGATCAGGCCGAGGACGAGCACCTGTCCCATCAGGGCCGCCCGACGCAGGTCCGGGTGTTGCGCCAGTTGACCTTGCCCGACGGGGAGCGGTAGGTCTCAGTGAAGTTCAGCCGATCCGAGCCGTGCCGGCGGTCACCGCTGGTGAAGTCGATGACGCAGGCGCTCGACGTCGGGATCTTCTTGTAGTTCACCAGCACGTCGACCATCCGGTTGCGGGTGCAGCCGCGACCGCAGTCGGCCAGCTGGGCTGCCAGGGCCTTCTGCGCCTGCCAGTTGAGGAACAGCAGGTCACCGCCGACACCGGCCAGGTCGGCATCGGGGCGGTACTTCGCGTACTGCTGCTCGAAGAGCTTGACGTCGTCGGCGTAGGAGGAGAAGGCGCCGGTGTAGTCGCCCTTGCTGTAGGCGGTGAACATCGCCACCCCGTCGAGGGTCTTGGGCGTCACCGCGTCGTTGCCCAGGGTCTGGCTGGTGAGGTTGAACGGGAACAGCAGCCAGTTCGGGAAGTACTGCTGAGTCTGCGCCTGCTTGAGGATCTGGGTGCTGATCAGGGCGTTCTCCCAGCCCCAGACGACCTCGGCGCCCTTGTTCTTCATCTCCAGGATCTCGTCGGTGTAGTTCCCTTTGTTGGCTGCTACGGCGCGCTCCGCCACGATCGTCAGACCCGCCTTCTTGGCGTACGCCTTGAAGGCCACGACGCCCGGCTCCCAGTTGACGCCGTCGCGCTTGATGATGCCGATCTTCTTGCCCTTGAACTTGCTGGCCGCGAGCTGGGCGAAGGCCTCGCCCGTGCGCTCGACGGTCGGCAGCTCGGTGAAGGAGTACTTCAGGCCCTGGCTGCCCTTCACCGACGCGGTGTGGTGCAGATAGAACATGTGCTGCGCTTCGACGTAGTTGCGCACCGCGGGGATCTGGTCGAAGCCGATGCCACCGAGCAGGATGAACGGGTTCTTGGCCTTGCACGCGCGGGCCGCGACCACCGCGTCGGTCGGGGTGTAGTTGTCGTTCTCGTAGGTCACCTCGACCTTGCGGCCGAAGATGCCGCCCTTCTCGGTGTTGAGGGCGGTCCAGAAGACGTTAAAGTCCGCGTCGGTGGTGTTGAACGCCTTGCCGTAGGTCAGCGCCGCGTGGGCGCACATCGTGATCTTGGTGTCCGTGATCCCTATGCGGTCCTCTGCCGGGGTGAACAGCGTGCTCTGGGCCGGAGCCAGCGGTACGGCCGGGCCGCCGCCTGCGGGCGCCGCTGCCGACGGGGCGCTGCCGGCGGCGGGGGCACGGCCGGTGGTGGCTCCTGCGGGCGCGGTGCCGGGGCCGGCCGGGGCCTGCTGACCCGCACCCTGCGGCGCCGCCGGCCCCCCCGGCGTGGTGCCGGCCGCGGCGGGCTGTCCTGTGACGGGGTCGACGACCTGCCCGGTCGCCGGGTCGACGGTCTGCCCGGTCGCCGGGTCGACGGTCTGCCCGGTCGCGGGGTCAACCGCAGGGGCGCCGGCCGCCACCGATCCGGCCAGCTGGTCGGCCGGCTTGGGCGCGCTGCTGCAGGCGGCGAGCACGCCCATCGCCAGCACCAGCCCCACCCCGGTCGCGCGGCTGCTTCTGGTTCGTCTCACGGTGCTCTCCCCCGGATCGGCATGGTCGCCGTTGTGTGAGGTTCGCCACGTGGTACCGGTGTTCCTCCCGTGGCTCCGGGTGAATCTCCCGGGTCGCCTTGTGAGATCCACAACCGGACCTGTCGCCCTCACGCCCGTGGATCAGCTGATCCCGGCCCTAGCACCCGACACGCCGGCGGGTCAGGTGCCACCGCCTGGGTCAGGAGATCACGAACAGGTGGGAGGGCGTACGGGCGGCAGGGGGCCCGGACGGCCGAGGTGCCAGCCCTGACCGAGCCCGAGGCCCAGGTCCTGCAGCGCGGCGACGTCCTGCGCCGTCTCCAGGCCCTCCGCCACGAGCGTGCGGCCCAGGCGTGCGCACAGCGCCACGACCGACTCGACGATCGACCGCGTGGTGCTGTCGGTCAGCAGGGAGCGGGTGAACTCGCGGTCCAGCTTGACCACGTCCGCGGGCACGTCCCGCAGCGCGAGCAGGCCGGCATAGCCGCTGCCGAAGTCATCCAGCGCAACATGCAGCCCGAGTGCGCGCAGAGCCGCCAGCGCCGAGAGCTGGGCGGACCCGGCGACGAGCGCCTCCTCGGTCACCTCGATCCAGACCCGGTCGGGGTCGATCCCGACGCGGCGGACATGCTCGGCGATGACGGCGGTGAGGTCCACCCGGCCGAGCTGCTGCGGACTGATGTTGATGGAGACGAACGGTCGGTGGCCGTGCTCCTCCGGCCACGTCGCGGCGTCCTCGAGCGCCGACCGGATCACCCAGTCGGTCGCAGCGCACGACAGGTTGCCATGCATGAGCTCGTCGAGGAAGTCAGCCGGCAGCAGCAGACCGCGCTCGGGGTGCTCCCAGCGCAGCAGGGCCTCGAAACCGGTCGTCCACCCGGTCGAGAGGTCGACCAGGGGCTGGTAGTGCAGGCGGAACTGGCCGTCGGCGAGCGCGTCTCGCAGGTCCTCGCGCAGCCGCAGCCGGCTGACCGTCTTGTCGCGCATGTCCGGGGCGAACAGCTCCCACTCCCCGCCGCCGCCGTCCTTGGCCCGGTACAGCGCCGTGTCGGCGTCCGCGAGCAGCTGCTCGGTGGTGCTGCTGGCGTCCGCGATAGCGATGCCCATCGACAGCGACAGCACCAGGGCGCCGCCGGCCACGGTGACCGGTCGGCTGAGCGCCGCCCGGATCCGCTCCGCCGTCGCGATCGCACCGCCCGGACCGGCGCAGGAGTCCAGGACGACGACGAACTCGTCGCCGCCGAACCGAGCGGCCACATCCGCCCCACGCAGCTCGCCCTGCAGGACCCGCGCGACGTGCATCAGCAGCTCGTCACCAGCGGCGTGGCCGTGCGTGTCGTTCACCAGCTTGAACAGGTCGAGGTCGCAAAAGATCACGGCCACCCGGTCACCCCCGACCCGGGGCTTGTCGAGCAGGGCCTGGAGCTGCCGGTTCAAGCCGGCACGGTTGGAGAGCCCGGTCAGGATGTCAGTCGTGGCCTGCGAGCGCAGGAGCCGGGTCGTGCGGCGCTGCTCGGTCACATCGACCATCTGCACGAGCACCCGCGCCCCGGTCGGCCCGTCGATGCGCGACGCGGTAGCCCGACCCCACTGCTCGCCGGACACGTTGCGCACCTCGCCCTCGACGATCGGCGAGTCCTTGTTCGCGACCACCCCGATGGCCGTACGGATGGACTCCCGGTCCTCCGCGTGCACGAGGTCCCAGCAGAACAGGCCGGTGAGCTCCGTGCGCTCCCGGCCGATCATCGCGGCGTAGGTGGCGTTGGTCTGCTCGACGCGTCCGTCGAGCCCGAGCAGTGCCATCCCGAGCGGAGCGTCTTCGAACATGCGACGAAACAGCGTGGCGCTGTCGGCTGCGTCCTGGTGCATCCTGGCGCGCTGGATGGCCAGCGCCGCCATCATCGCGAAGCGCTCGAGCAGCTCGACGCCCGTGGCGTCGGGACGCCGTCCGTCACGGGGCAGGTCCACGGACAGGACGCCGACCAGGTCTCCGCCGGTCCCGTGCAGCGGAGCGAACAGCGCATCCTGCGGATGCCAGGCGTCCGGGTCCTGGCTGACCGCGATGTCCGGCACCCACGACAGCATCCCGTCCAGGTCGTCGCCGGCGCGACCGTCCACGAAGCGCAGGTTGCCCAGCGGCACTGACCGCGCGAGCATCGCCTCCCACACTTCCAGCGGCTGCGCCGTCCCCAGCAGCGCGTCCTGGAGCTCCTGGGGCCCGGTGACCGCTGCCACCGGCACCGACGTCTCCGTGACCAGGTTCAGGACCGCAGCGTCGAAGCCGAGCGATTCCACGACCGCGTCGGCGATCGTCTGCAGCGTCTCCCCGAGGTGGACACTGCCGGCGACCCGGACCGCGACATCACTGAGCAGCTCAAGTGCCAGCAGACGTCCTTGCGCCGCAGCCGCAAGCGCCGGCCCTGCCACGGCGTCGTCGAGCGGCGCACGCGGAACGACCCGAGGCAGTGCCTGCGAGGCGGTCATGGCTTGAGCATCGGCATCCCCGCCAGGCCCCTGATGGCATTCGCCAAAGATGACCTACATGGACTACTCGGGGCACGGCCCGGGTCCGCCCGCGGACAGACCGCAGCCCCGCCTTCTCCGGGGAGACGGCGGGGCTGCAGGCCGTACGGGGGAGGACTGCTAGTAGCGGTACATCTCGCTCTTGTACGGGCCCTCGACGTCGACGCCGATGTACTCCGCCTGGTCCTTGCGGAGCGTGGTCAGCTTGACGTTGAGCGCGTCGAGGTGCAGGCGCGCAACCTTCTCGTCGAGGTGCTTGGGCAGGACGTAGACGCCCAGCGGGTAGTCCTCGGTCTTGCTGTAGAGCTCGATCTGGGCGAGCACCTGGTTGGTGAACGACGCGCTCATCACGAACGACGGGTGGCCGGTCGCGTTGCCGAGGTTGAGCAGGCGACCCTCGCTCAGCATGATGATCGAGTGCTCCGGACGGTCGGCCACGCTCGGGAAGACCCACTCGTCGACCTGCGGCTTGATGTTGTTGCGGACGATGCCCTCGGTCTTGCCCAGACCGGCGATGTCGATCTCGTTGTCGAAGTGGCCGATGTTGCCGACGATCGCCTGGTGCTTCATCCGGGCCATGTCGTCGGCCATGATGATGTCCTTGTTGCCGGTCGCGGTGATGAAGACGTCGGCGGTCTCGATGACGTCCTCGAGGGTGGCGACCTGGAAGCCCTCCATGGCGGCCTGCAGCGCGCAGATCGGGTCGACCTCGGTGACGATGACGCGGGCGCCCTGGGCGCGCAGCGACTCGGCCGAGCCCTTGCCGACGTCGCCGTAGCCGAAGACCACTGCGGTCTTGCCGGCGAGCATGACGTCGGTCGCGCGGAAGATGCCGTCGACGAGGGAGTGGCGGCAGCCGTAGAGGTTGTCGAACTTGCTCTTGGTGACCGAGTCGTTGACGTTGATGGCCGGGAAGAGCAGCTCGTCGGCCTTGAAGAAGTCGTAGAGGCGCATGACGCCGGTGGTGGTCTCCTCGGAGACGCCCTTGATGCCGGCGGCGATCGTGGTGAACCGCTGCGGGTCCTCGGCGAGCGAGCGACGCAGGGTGTCGAGGATGACGCCGTACTCCTCGGAGTCGCTCGGGTCGGTGCTCGGCACGACGCCGGCCTTCTCGAACTGCACGCCCTTGTGGATGAGCAGCGTGACATCGCCGCCGTCGTCGAGG
>JBBPYI010000254.1:0-10464 GCA_038200075.1 Mycobacteriales bacterium | reverse complement strand
TACCAGCCGATCATCGCCGCCCCGATGGCGCTGGTGATGTGGTCGTATCCGGGCGCGATGTCGGTCGTGAGTGGACCCAGGGTGTAGAAGGGCGCCTCGGAGCAGACCTCGAGCTGCAGGTCCATGTTCTCCTTGATCTTGTGCATCGGCACGTGACCCGGGCCCTCGACCATGACCTGCACGTCGTACTCCCAGGCGATCTTGGTCAGCTCACCGAGAGTGCGCAGCTCGCTGAACTGCGCCTCGTCGTTGGCGTCCGCGATGCACCCGGGCCGCAACCCGTCACCCAGGCTGAACGTCACGTCGTACTGCGCCATCAGCTCGCACATCTCGCGAAAGTGCGTGTAGAGGAAGTTCTCCTGGTGGTGCGCCAGACACCAGGCGGCCATGATCGAGCCGCCTCGGCTCACGATCCCGGTCTTGCGGTGCGCGGCGAGCGGCACGTAGCGCAGCAGCACCCCGGCGTGCACGGTGATGTAGTCGACGCCCTGCTCGAACTGCTCGATGAGCGTGTCGCGGTAGATCTCCCAGGTGAGGTCCTCGGCCTTGCCGTTGACCTTCTCCAGCGCCTGGTAGATCGGGACCGTCCCGATCGGGACCGCGCTGTTGCGCAGGATCCACTCGCGGGTCGTGTGGATGTTGCGGCCGGTCGACAGGTCCATGACCGTGTCGGCGCCCCAGCGGGTCGCCCACACCATCTTGTCGACCTCTTCCTCGATCGAGGAGGCGACGGCGCTGTTGCCGATGTTGGCGTTGATCTTGACCAGGAAGCCCCGGCCGATGGCCATCGGCTCGACCTCGGGGTGGTTGACGTTCAGCGGGACGACCGCCCGCCCGCGGGCGATCTCGGAGCGGACGAACTCCGGTTCCAGACCCTCGCGGACGGCGACGAACTCGACCTCGGGCGTGATGATCCCGGCCTTGGCGTACGCGAGCTGGGTGACGGTCTTGCCCGGCAGCGCGCGCAATGGCCGTCGGCCGGCCTGGTCGAAGACCGAGTCCAGGTTGCGGTGATCGTGGGCCTTGAGGCCGTTGTCGACCGGCTGGACGGCGCGGCCGTCGTAGCTCTCGACATCGCCGCGCTCGTTGATCCAGTCCTTGCGCAGCGCGGGCAGTCCCAGGCGCGCATCGGTGCGCAGCGTCGTGTCGGTGTACGGCCCACTGGTGTCGTAGAGCACGACGCTGTCGCCGGTGGACAGCACCACCTCGCGCATCGGCACGCGCAGGTCGGGGCGGCTGCCCTGCAGATAGGTCTTGCGGGAGCCGGGGAAGCTCTCGCCGAGCACGTCCTGGGTGTCTTCGACAGCAGTCATCTGAGGGGTTCCTCCCTACGCCGGTGCTAGCCGGGTCAGGTGCGAACGGTCAGCGGCCGGTCCTGCCGCCCTCTCAGCCTCGGTACGCGAGGCTCCCGCGGGTCGCTGCGGACACTACCGGGGTCGCGGGGTCAGCGCAGGCACAGCTGCCGGCCGTACGCCCTGGTGATCTTCCGGGTCCGGTCCTGGCACCTGACCCTCCGGCGCGTCAGGTGCCGGCGCCGGGGTCGCATGATCGTCAGGCGTACGGCAGACCGGGCAGCCCGTCCAGGCTGGTCGCGTTGCGCTCAGCGCGGTAGGCCGCCAGCCCGTCCGGACCGCGCTTGTCGGCCGACAGCCGCATCAGGTCACGCTCGCCGATCAGGTCCATGACGGGTACGCCGTAGCCGCAGGAGTCGCTGACCCGCTCGACGTCGACCACGATCACGGCCCGGGTGCTCGGATGCTCGGGATGCCGGGCGACGACCTCGTCGAACAGGGCCGTCCCCGGCATCGCGATGCTCCCCCGCCCGTGCACCCGCACAATGCGCGGCCGCGCGGCGTACGAGCACCACATGAGGGTGACCCGGCCGTTCTCCCTCAGGTGCGCGATGGTCTCGACGCCGCTGCCGGTGAAGTCGACCCACGCCAGCCGGCGCGGACCCAGCACCGACAGGCTGTCGTGACCGCGCGGTGAGAGGTTGACGTGCCCGTCGCCGGCGAGCGGCGCGGTGGCCACGAACCACATCGGCTGGGCGTCGATCCAGGCCCGGAGCGTGTCGTCGATGCCGTCGAAGACCTTGCCCACGCCGCGACCCTAGACCCCCCGACGTTGACCCGGCCGAACGCCCGTGGTGGACTCGGCACTCCACAGCGCCGTCAGCTGAGGAAGTCGGTGTGATTCCGACGCGGTCCCGCCACTGTGACCGGGGAAGCGAACCCCCATGCACGACCACGGCTACCCCTCACCGGGACGGCAGGAAGGTCGGGGGCCAGCAATGATCCGGGAGCCAGGACACTCGTGACGACGCGCCGACGACCCGGGGCGGAAGACCCCAGAGGGAGCACCGCATGAACCAGCTCGCCGTCCGACTGCCCGCCATCACCGCCTCGCTGCTGGTGGCGCTGGTCGCGCTCACCGCCGTCGCCCTGCTGTTCCTGGTGACGATGGACCAGGGCGGCGCCCTGGCGTCGGTGGGGTCGGCGCTCAACAGCGCGACCACCCACGAGCTGTTCCACGACGCCCGCCACCTGATGGGCATCCCCTGCCACTAGTGGCGTCGGTGGGCACGACCCTGCTGCGCGGCCTGCTCGCCGGGGCGGTGGCAGGACTGACTACCGGGCTGGCGGGCGTGGTCTTCGCCGAGCCGACGCTCGACGCCGCGATCGCCCTCGAGACCGGCAACGGCGACACGCTGTTCAGCCGCGACACCCAGCAGGTCGGCCTCGTGGTCGGCCTGATCCTGGTCGGCGCGGCGCTCGGGCTGCTGTTCGGGTTGGCCTACCGGCTGGTGCCGGCCGGGACCCGGCCGTGGCACCGGTCGCTGCTGCTGGCACTCGGCGCCTTCACCGCGCTCTACCTCGTGCCGTTCCTGCGCTATCCGGCCAACCCGCCCGGCGTCGGCGACCTGTCGACCCTGGAGAGCCGCACGTCGTCCTACCTGCTGGCCGTCGCGCTCGGCGTCGCCGTCGTCAGCGGGGCGTACGCCGCGGTCCGCGCCCTGGACCGGCGGGGGGTCGGCGCGTGGCAGCGACAGCTCGCAGTCGGCGCCGGTGCGCTGCTGGTCGTGGGTCTGGCGTACGCCCTGCTGCCCGACGCCGCAGCTCCGCTCGGGGACACCCCGGCCGGGCTGGTCTGGGACTTCCGGCTGCGCTCGCTCGGACTGCAGGCGCTGCTCTACGCCCTTCTCGGGACGGTGTTCGGCATCCTGGCCGAGCGCTCCGCCACCGCATCCGCCGGTCAGCCGGTCCCGGCCTGACGCCGCTGCGGCTGCTGCTGGTCCGGCATTCCGGGACGGCGGCGACCCGCGAGGCACGGCTGCCTGCGGACGAGCCCGCCACCGCTGACCTGCCGGACGTCTCGGCCTGGCTCGGCCGCAGCGGCGAGGTGCTCACCTCCCCCGCCCGTCGCTGCCGGGTCCCGGATGCAGCGGTCGAGCCCGACCTCGGACCGTGGGACCTCGGCGCCTGGACCGGGTTGGCACTGGCTGACATCCCGGACCTGCCCGGCTGGCGCGAGGACCCGGCCTTCGACGGGCATGGCGGCGAGAGCCTGCTGGCCGTGCACGAACGGGTGTGTGGCCTGCTGGACCGCTTGCACGGCCGGTCCGGGCGCCTGGTGGCCGTGACCCACGCCGCGGTCATCCGGGCGGCCGTCCTGTCCGCCCTGCGCGCCCCGGCCGGCTCCGCCTGGGATCTGGACGTCGCCCCGGCGTCCATGACCGAGCTGCACAGCACGCCGACCGGCTGGCGGGTCGTCCGGGTCAACGACCGGGGGTAGCGTCGCCGCCCCGGGCGTGGGCCAGCAGCTCCTGCACCAGCGGACGCACCTGCTCGGGCAGCGACCGTTCGCCGTATCGCACCGCATGCACCCCACCACCGGTCCAGACCCGCAGCTCGTAGGTGAACCGGTCCGCGCCGGCGGGGTCCACCGGAGCCTCATCGAGCTCCTCGAGGTCCACACCGGCCAGCAACCCGTTCCACCGGTCGGCATCGGGCTCGTCGGCCCCGACCTGCACCCGCAGGGGCGTGCCGGCGAAGCCTCCGGTGCGTTCGAGCGAGATCCGCTCCCAGCCGGTCATGCCGGCACCACCCCGACCTGCTCCCACGCCTGCTCCACTGCGGCCACGACCTCTCCGTCGAAGCTGCGGGCGGCCCGCACGGTCGCGGCAGCGAAGCCGTCGAAGCGCGCCGTCGGACGCAGGCGAGGATCGCGCAGCGCGTCGTACCAGATCCGGCCGGTCCGCTCCCACGCGAAGCCGCCTAGCGCGACGGCGGCCAGATGGAAGGCGCGATTGGGGATCCCGGAGTTGATGTGCACCCCACCGTTGTCGGTCTCGGTGATGACCAGGTCGTCCAGGTGGGCGGGCTGCGGGTCCTTGCCGAGCACCGGGTCGTCGTACGCCGTGCCGGGCGCGGCCATCGAGCGCAGCGCGACCCCACCGACCCCGGGCGCGAGCAGGCCGGCGCCGATCAGCCAGTCGGCCTCGTCGGCCCGCTGGCGCAGGGCGTACTGCTTGACCAGCACGCCGAAGACGTCGGCGAGCGACTCGTTGAGCGCGCCGGACTGACCGCGGTAGGCCAGCGCCGCCTCGTCCTGCACCATGCCGTGCGCGAGCTCGTGCCCGATGACCTCCAGGGCCAGGGTGAAGCGCAGGAACACCTGCCCGTCACCGTCGCCGAAGACCATCTGCTCGCCGTCCCAGAAGGCGTTGTCGTAGTCCCTGCCGTAGTGCACCGTCGCGACCAGCGGCAGCCCCTCGTCGTCCAGGGAGTCGCGGCCGTACTGCTCGCTGAGCAGGGCGTACGTCGCGCCGAGCCCGTCGTAGGCCTCGTCGACAGCGACGTCACCCACCGCTGCCTGGCCCTCCGCACGCACCAGCCGACCCGGCTGCTGCTCGAGCCCACCGGCGTCGAAGATGCTGCGCTGCAGGCCCGTTGCCGCGCGTACGCCCCGGCGGTGCAGGACCGCGGTCTGCAACCGGGCCGAGCGCAACGAGGTGTCGGTCGCCAGCGTCCGCAGCGCGAAAGCGCGCTGATGGGCGTCGCCGTGCAGCACCAGCCGCTCGAGCAGCAGGGGTGGCAGAAAGCAGCAGGCGCCCATGTCATGAGCCTGCCCTACCGGCGGCGTGCTTGGCTGGTCCGGTGATGCGCGAGATCGAGGTACGGGACGACGGCATCCGGCTGGGACAGCTGCTCAAGCTCGCCGGGCTGGTCGACGTCGGCTCGGACGTCCGGCCGCTGCTGGCCGAGGGCGTGGTGACGGTCGGCGGGCGCCTGGAGCAGCGGCGTGGGCGTCAGCTCAAAAAGGGCGACGTCGTCGGGGTCGGCGAGCAGAAGGTCCGGCTGATCTAGGCGAGCTGTTGCCCGAGCCAACGCCCCATCGCCGCACTGGCGTCAGCGGCCTCGGCGAGCAGGTGGCTGAACAGGTGCACGTCATGCCACAGCCCCGGCAGCACGACCAGCTCGACGTCGACGCCGGCGGCGCGGGCCCGCTGCACCAGCAGCTCCCCCTCCGGCCGCAGCCGCTCGTGCCCGGACACGTGGACCAGCAGCGGGGGCAGGACGGTGAGGTCGCCGTGCAGGGGCGACAGCGCGACAGGGTCCGCGGTGCCCACGAACGCCTCGCAGCCCTGCCGGGCCCACCCGGTCCGGATGAGCACGTCCTCACCGATCCAGGCGCCGCTCAGACCGCGGGTGAGGTCGACCAGCGGCGAGATCAGCGCCATCGCCACCGGGGTGCGCTCGCGGGCCAGCAGCAGCGCCAGGCAGCCGCCGGCGGAGTCCCCGACGACCGCTACAGGTCCGCGGGCGGCCAGCTCGTCGTACGCCCTGACCGCCTCGTCGACGGGGATCGGCCAGGGGTGCTCCGGACTCAGGGAGTAGTCCAGGACGTGCACGGCAACCCCGGCCGCCGCCGACAGGTGGGCGGCCAGCACCCGGTGGGTGCGCGGCGAGCACGTGAGGAAGGCGCCTCCGTGCAGCAGCAGCACGGCGCGGTCGTCGGGGGAGCCGGGCGCCGAGACCCGCTCGGCAGGACGGCCGCCCAGGGTGCTCTGGGTTAGCGACGTGCCCTGCGGCAGAGGCGATCCGAGCGAGGCCAGCTCCATCGCACGGCGTTGCACGGCGAGCGGCACGGGCGGTCCGAGCACCGGCCGGACCAGCCCTCGCACGACGCCCTTCACGACCGCCACGGGCAGCTTCATGCGTCGACCGCTTCTGTGTCCGGAGTCAGCTGGAAGTCCTCGACCCGGACCTTGCGGGTACGACGCCGGAAGTCGGCGGTCGTGCCCGGCCAGTTCTGCGTGTTGCGACCGCTCGCGGTGAGATACCAGCTGCGGCAGCCCCCTGCGAAGACGGTCCCCGCCAGCCGCGACTGCAGCCAGGCGTTGGAGTCGCGCTGCACCTGCGCCCGCACCTCCAGCGCAGCCACGCCCTGCCGCAGCAGGCGTACGGCATCGCAGAGGTAGGCGATCTGGCTCTCCAGCATGAGGATGATCGAGTTGTGCCCGAGGTTGGTGTTCGGGCCGTAGAGCAGGAACAGGTTCGGAAAGCCTGCCACGGTCGTCCCCAGATGGGCCTCGGCGCCGTCGCGCCAGGCATGCGCCAAGGTCAGCCCGTCGCGGCCGGTGACCTGCATCGGCAGAAGCAGCTCGGTGGCGGCGAAGCCGGTCCCGAGCACGATCGTGTCCACCTCGTGCAGCCGCCCGTCAGCGGTCAGCACGCCCTCTGGCAGCACCTGCGTGACGGCGTCGGTGACCAGCTCGACGTGGGGCAGCTGCAACGCCGGGTACCAGTCGTTGGACTGCAGGATGCGCTTGCAGCCCATCGGGTCGGTCGGCGTGAGCCGGGCCCGCAGGACCGGGTCAGCGACCTGGCGACGCAGCCGCCGGCGGAAGCGGGCCTGCAGCGCGCCCATGAGCCGCGGCTCGGTGTTGAAGCCGAGACTGCGCAGCTCGCACCCGACGTAGGTACGCAGCCGATCGGCCGTCAGCGTGATCGGCGCGCGGGCGAGCAGGGCCTTGGTCGCCGCGCCGTACGCCCTGTCGGGCTTGCGGATGACGTACGGCGCGGAACGCTGCAACACCGTGAGAGCCGCGACCTGCTTGGCGATCTCGGGGACGAACTGGATTGCGCTCGCGCCGGTGCCGATGACCGCGACCCGCCTACCGGTCAGGTCGTGGTCGTGGTCCCACTCGGCGGAGTGGAAGCTGTGGCCGGCGAAGGAGTCGAGTCCGGGCAGATCCGGTCGGCTGGGCCGGCTGAGCTGGCCGCAGGCCGCGATGACGACGTCAGCCTCGTGGCGGGAGCCGTCGGACAGCTCCAGCAGCCAGCGGTCGTCCTCCCAGCGCGCGGACAGCACCTCGATGCCGAACCGCACATGGGGCAGCACCCCGTGCTCGCGCGCCACGCGTTGCAGGTAGCCGTGGATCTCGGGCTGCACCGCGAAGCGCCGGGACCACCGACCGTCCGGGGCCCAGGAGAAGGAGTAGAGATGGCTCGGCACGTCGCAGGCGGCCCCCGGATAGGTGTTGTCACGCCAGACGCCTCCGACGTCGTCGGAGCGCTCGAAGACCACGAGGTCGCGTTCGCCCTCCTGCAGCAGTCGCACTGCCGCGCCGATGCCGCTGAAGCCGCTTCCGATGATCGCGATGCTGGTCACGGTCAGGACGCTAGAGCGACGCGTCGGCCCCGGCCACGTGCGTCGCGGCCACGAACTTGACCTTTTCGGCCACACTGGTGTCATGTCCTTCGCCCGCCGCTCCGCCGCCAGCGCCCTGCTGCTGGTGCGGCTCGGAGTGGAGCACGGTCTGCAGGAGTCCGACCTGCTGGCCGGCACGGGGGTGACGCTGGAGCAGCTGCGCCAGCCAGGCGTCGAGATCGACGGCGACGTCGAGCTGTCCGTGATCGACCGGCTCGCCCGCGACCCTGACGGGTTGCTCCTGGCGATCGAGGCCGGGACCCGCTACCACCTGACGACCTACGGCATCTGGGGTTTCGCGCTGGCGAGCAGCCCGACGGTGCGCAGCGCTCTGGAGCTCGGCCTGCGCTTCGTGGACCTGTCCTTCACCTTCTGCCGGCTCACCGTCGAGCAGGACGACGTCGAGCTGCGGCTGGTGCTGGATGCCAGTGCGTTGCCCGCAGCCGTCCGCGAGTTCGTCGCCGTCCGCGACCTGGTGGGGCTGCGGACCATCGTGCGGGAGCTGGCAGCAGGGCTGCCGGTGCTGCGGGTGGCCCTGGCTCTCCCTGCCCCGGCGCACTCTGATCGCTGGACTGAGATCTTCGGCGTGGCGGTCGACTTCGCTGCCGATCGGCATCTGGCGGTTATTGACCTCACCAGCCTGGACCAGCCGCTGCCCCAGGCCGACGAACTGACCGCGTCGATGACCGAGGAGCAGTGCCGGGCCCTGCTCGACCGGCGCCGAGCCCGGACCGGCTGCGGCGGACAGGTGCGCGATCTGCTCGCCGCTGCCCCCGGCGCAATGCCCTCGGTGGTCGACGTGGCGGCGACGCTCTCAGTGTCGCAGCGCACGCTGCGACGTCGCCTGCAGACCGAGGGCACCACCTACCGGGCCCTGGTCGAGGAGGTCCGCGAGACGCTCGCGCAGGAGCTGCTCGCGACCGGTGGCCTTACCGTCGAGCAGGTCGCCATCCGGCTGGGCTACGCCGAGACCGCGAGCTTCACCCACGCCTTCACGCGCTGGAAGGGGCTGTCACCCCGGGCCTTCACCGCGGCAGCAGGTCGGCCAGGGCGTTGAGGAGCTGATCGGACTCCTCGGCCCCGCGCACGGCCGTACGCCAGTGCTCCGCTGTCAGGCCGGGGAAGGTGTCCCCGCGCCGGACCGCGATACCCCTGTCTCGCAGTGCTTGCCGTACGTCCGGACGACCGACGACCCGGCACAGCAGGAAGGGCGCCTGCGAGCCCGCCGAGACCTCGACGCCGAGCTGCTCCAGGGCCTGCTGGAGGCGTACGCGCTCCAGTGCCAGCCCCGTCGCTTCCTTCGCGGCGCTGCTCACCGGCCCTCGGGCCAGGCAGGTCTCGAGCGCGATGAGCGCCAGCGTCGACACGGCCCACAGCGGCTGAGCCCGGCGCAGGCGGTCGACCAGGTCCTCCGGCGCCAGCAGGTAGCCGACCCGCAGGCCGGCCAGCGCCCAGGTCTTGGTCAGGCTGCGCACCACGACCAGCCCCGGCAGGTCCGCGCGGCCGGCGAGGCTGTGCGGCTCCCCTGGCACGGCATCGGCGAAGGCCTCGTCGACCACGACGACCCGGCCCGGCCGGCACAGCCGGTCCAGGCCCTCGTGGACGACCCCCGTCGGGTTGGTCGGGTTGCCAACCACCACCAGATCCGCGTCGTCCGGCACCTGCTGCGGATCCAGGACGTACGGCGGCCGCAGCACCAGCCGCTCGACCTCGTGCCCGGCAGCCAGCAGCGCCGCCTCCGGTTCGGTGAAACCAGGGTGCACGCAGACGGCCCGCCGCGGCGTGAGCGCGCGGGCCAGCAGCACGAACGCCTCGGCCCCGCCTGCGGTCAGCAGCACCTGCGCAGGGTCGCGGTCATGACGCCGGCTGACCGCCCTGAGGGCAGCGCTCTGGTCGGGATAGGCGCCGAGCTTGTCCAGCCCTCGCTCCAGGCGCCCGCGCAGCCAAGCGGGAGGAGCGCTCCCCCGGACGTTGACCGCCAGGTCCAGCAGGCCGGGCGTGGCCTCGACGTCACCGTGGTGCTGCAGGTCGTGGTCGGTCATCTCAGTGCTCGTGCGCGCGGTAGTGGCAGGTGTCGCAGTTGGTCCGCAGGTCGCCGGTGTGCAGCTCCTCCCACCGCTCGAGCACGACTGCGGCGAGCTCGGGACCGGGGCCGATCGGGCCCGCCAGCGTGACCGCCACGTCCGGCTGGCCGGCCGCCCAGCTCCGTGCCTGTGCTTCTATGCGCTCGGTCTCGAGCCCGTCGAACAGCGTCCACGCCAGCACGACAACGCAGTCGTAGCCCAGCCGATGGGCACGGTCCAGCCCCTGCGTCACCGATGGCTCGGCGCCGCAGGAGAAGGCTGTCTCCACGGTCCCGAGCGGGCGGCCCTCCTGCAGCAGCCGAGCCGCCTTCGCCACCTCGGCGTTGACCTGCGGGTCGGTCCCTGTCTCGCCAACGACCAGCACCGCCGTCTGCGACCACCGCTCCCGCGGCACAACCGCCTCGACCCTTGCCGCCGCCGCCACGAGGAGGTAGGGGTGGGGGCCGAACGCCCGCGCGACACGGACGGCGCCTGCCGCCTGGACGACGCCTCCCCTGGCATCGCCGGCGGCCAGCAGCGCCAGCGGCACCACGTCGACAACGCTCTCGCCGGTGGTGACCAGCCGGCTGATCTCCCGCTCGGCAGCAGCAGGCCCACACCCCATGACGTTGAGGTCCGGCGCCAGGCGCTGGACGAGCTGCACCAGCCGATCACGACCGTCCTGGCC
>JBBPYI010000253.1:0-3388 GCA_038200075.1 Mycobacteriales bacterium | reverse complement strand
TGTCCTTCCAGGTAGAGCACCACCTCTACCCGGACCTGCCGAGCAACCGCTACAAGGAGATCGCCCCGCAGATCCAGGACCTGTTCGAGCGGTACGGCCTGACCTACGCCGTGGGCTCGATGCCCAAGCAGCTGACGTCGGCGTGGAAGAAGGTCTTCCGTCTCGCTCTCCCGAACAAGGTCGGCGCGACCACCAGCAAGGTCGTCGGAGCCGTCAACCCGGTCCGCGTCGTGCGGCAGATCGCACCGGTGCGCGAGCAGACCGCCGCCTGATCTCTCACGTCAGACGAGTGAACGTCTGTCTGCAGGAGGGGAGCGCTGGCGTGTCGCGGGTGCAGGGACGTATGTCGGCGACGAGCCGCGTCCTGACGCTGTTCGCGCTGCTTGCCGGACTGCTCGCGATGCACGGTCTGGCCGGTGGCGCGCACGCTGCCCACGCCGCTGTTGCGCCGATCGGGCACACCGTCGCCGACATGGCTGGTGAGCCGACGCTGATGAGCGTCACCGCGGCCCCCGTCTCGGGTGCCGTCTCGTCGCCGCCTCGGCACGGTGGCAGCGTCATGGTCGCCATGGTGCTGTGCCTGGTGGTCCTGGTCGCCGTGGGCATGGCGCTGCTCGCGCCGGCGCTGCGGTCGTACGGCCTGCGTCGTACCGCGTCGCCTGTCCGGGCTCGCCCGCGCGCGACGTCGTCGCGCGGACCCCCTCCGGATCTGCTGTCCCAGCTCTGCGTGCTGCGGACCTAGAAGCGCGCTGCGTCCCAGGACCGTCCCGGTCCCCGGCGCGTCGGCTCGCTCGGTCCACCACCCATCAGCTCACCCACAGGAGAACCCCGCTATGCGCATCACCCGTACCCGCACGTCCGTCCTTGCCGTTTCCGCCGCGCTCACCCTCGGGCTGGCCGCGTGCAGCAGCAACGACCCCAGCACCGTCAGCGCGCCGCCGGCCGCCGGCAGCAGCGCCACGGAGGCGGTGTCGGCTCAGCACAACGACGCCGACGTCACCTTCATCCAGGACATGACGCCGCACCACGTCGGCGCCCTCGCCATGGCGCAGCTCGCCCCGACACGGGCCGAGAACGCCGACGTCAAGGCCCTCGCGGAGCGCATCGTCGCCGCGCAGGACCCTGAGCTCAACCGCATGAAGCAGATGGCGACCGCCTGGGGCGTGACGCTCGATGGGTCGATGTCCATGGGTGCTGGGTCCAACATGCCGATGGACATGGGCAACGACGAGGCCACGCTCATGCCGCTCAAGGGCGCCGCCTTCGACCGGGCCTTCCTGGTGTCGATGACGGCCCACCACGAGGGCGCGCTTCCGATGGCCCAGGCGCAGCTGGACAAGGGCGAGAACCCGCAGGCCAAGGTGCTCGCGCAGGCGATCATCAAGGCTCAGACGGCCGAGATCGCCGAGATGAAGCAGCTGCTGACCCAGCTATGACGACGACGCCGACGGGCGCCCGGCCGACTCGGCTGGGCGCCCGTCGGCACGTCAGGGCGGCGGCTGCCTGTCCTCGTAGCGGTTCAGGATCGGCCTGGTCTCGGTGGCGGTGCGCTCCGGTCGTGGCACGGGGAGCAGCACGGCCAGGGGCACCAGCAGTCCCATCGCCAGGATCAACGCGAGCACCAACCCGAGACCGCCTGGCGCCTTGAGCTGGATCAGACCGGCGAGGACGGCCACGGCGACCAGGTAGGCCACGGCGCACGCCAGCGCGCGGGCGGGCTGACGTTCGGGTAGCTGCACGGCTGCTCCTGGGGGCGACGGTCGGGGAGGGCGTTGACCCCTCATCCTCGGGGGTCGGCGGCGGCGCCGCCTGCTGTCAGTCGTCCGTTACGTCGCGCGACAGCTGAACCAGGGCCTGCAGGCACTGCTCGCGCAGCGGCTCGGGGAAGCCGGCCGACAGGCGGTAGAACACCACCCGGCCCTGCTTGCGGGTGGCGACCAGGCCGGCCGTACGCAGCACCCGCAGCGCATAGCCGACGCTGTCCTCGGTGGCCTGCAGCACCAGCGCGATGTCCCCGACGCACAGCTCCTCGACGACGTCGAGGGCGTAGAGGATGCGGGCGCGGGTGGGGTCGGCCAGCAGGCCGAGCAGGCCCGCCAGGCGGCCGGCCTGCTCGATGTCGATGACCCGCAGCCGGGCAGCCGCCACCCGCTCGGGGTCGACCGGGTGGTCGTGGGGGTCGGCCTGCACCGTGCGATCCTGCCATCAGGGCCATACCCGTGTGAGCGCGCGGACATAGGGCAGCATGCTGCCGACAGGAGGTGGATCATGGGTCAGTACGCCGGAGCGATCACGCTGCTCGGGCTCGCCGTCGCGGCCGTAGCCGGGCTCTACGTCCTGTCGCTGCTGCTCGCCGTGGCCCGGGACCCACTGACCGCGAAGCCCTTCAGCGGTGGTCATGTCGCCGACGAGCACGCGCTGCACCGCTACCACGCCAGGTGGTACGCGATGAGCCTGGTGTTCCTGGCCTTCGACCTCGAGATGCTGTTCATGTACCCCTGGGCCGTGGTGGTCGTCGAGGTGGGGGCGGGGGCCGTCATCGAGATGTTCGGCTTCCTGCTGCTGCTGACCGCCGGCATCGTCTACGCCTGGCGCGAGGGGGCGTTCCGGTGGACCTGAGGCAGCGCTTCGTGCAGGCGGCGACAGCCCGACCGCACGTCTTCCTGGTGCCCGTCCCCGGCCACGCCGCGCTGCGGCGTGCCGTGCAGAGCAGCCTCGACGCGTACGGCTGGCCGGCTGCCTCTAGTCCTGCGCAGGCCGACCTGCTGGTCGAGTGCGGACCGCCCGGACCGGAGCTCGCCGCTCGCGTCGACGTCTGCTGGGAGGCGATGCCGGGCCCGCGGGCGCGGATTCGTGTCGCGACGGTGGAGCAGGTCGATGCGGTTCTGCTGGCGGGTCGCGTCTTACTGCGCGACGACGAGGCGCAGCAGCGCGACGCCGACAGCCGGATGGCCCCGCAGCCTGCAGACGACACCGCCGGGATGGACGACAGCGACATGGGCGACCGCGGCATGGACATGGGCGGGATGGACCACGGCGACATGGACATGGGCGGGATGGACCACGGCGGCATGGACATGGGCGACATGGACATGGACATCCCCGGGGGGCTGACCATGGCCGGCCGCGTGGACGACCGCGACGGTCTGCGGCTGGAGGGGCTGCACCGGCTCCTCGGCCCGCTGCTCCCGGGCTGGCCGGCCGGGGTGGAGCTGCAGGTGACGCTGTCGGGCGATGTCATCACGACCGCCAAGGCCGTGCTCCTCGACGACCCCACCCCCGCAGAGCACGGCGACCCCGTCGACGCGCTCGCCCTGCTGCTGGCGGCGGCCGGCTGGCAGGACGGCGCCCAGCTGGCTGGGCGTACCGGAGTCGGGTCGGCAGAGCT
>JBBPYI010000252.1:0-6544 GCA_038200075.1 Mycobacteriales bacterium | reverse complement strand
TGGGTCACCGTCACGGCCTCAGCACCCGGATCGCGGGAGACCCAGCATGAGCCCTGCCCCACAGGTCCCTGGCGTGGAGGTGCGCGCCGAGTGGCGCGAGGGCTACGAGCAGGTCCTCACCGAGCAGTCGCTCACCCTGCTCGCCCGACTGCAGCGCGAGTTCGGGCCACGCCGCGCCGAGCTGCTCGCCGCCCGCACCACTCGTGACACCGAGCTCGGCGCCGGCGCCCTCCCGGACTTCCTGACCGAGACCAAGGACGTGCGTGAGGGCGACTGGCAGGTCGCGCCGGCCGCGCCGGGCCTGGTCGACCGCCGCGTCGAGATCACCGGCCCGACCGACCGCAAGATGGTCATCAACGCCTTGAACTGCGGCGCCAAGGTCTTCATGGCCGACTTCGAGGACAGCAACACGCCGACCTTCGACAACCTGGTCACCGGCCAGCTCAACCTGCGGGACGCCTGGCTGCGCCAGATCGACTTCACCTCGCCGCAGGGCAAGAGCTACGCCTTGAACGGGACCGTCGCGACTCTGGTCGTCCGCAACCGCGGCTGGCACCTGCCCGAGAAGCACGTGCTGGTGGACGGCGAGCCGGTGTCCGGCAGCTTGTTCGACTTCTGCATGTACATGACCACGAGCGCGAACATCGCCCTGGAGAAGGGCTTCGGCCCGTACTTCTACCTGCCGAAGATGGAGAGCCACCTCGAGGCCCGGCTGTGGAACGACGTCTTCGTGGCCGGTCAGGACGCGCTGGGCATCCCCCGCGGCACGATCCGGGCGACCTGCCTGGTCGAGACGATCCTGGCGGCGTTCGAGATGGAGGAGATCCTCTACGAGCTGCGCGAGCACTCCGCGGGCCTGAACGCCGGCCGGTGGGACTACATCTTCTCCATGATCAAGAAGTTCCGGACCCGGGGCGAGGAGTTCCAGCTGCCGGACCGCTCCGAGGTCAAGATGACCGTGCCGTTCATGCGCGCCTACACCGAGCTGCTGGTCAAGACCTGCCACGCCCGTGGGGCGCACGCCATCGGCGGCATGGCGGCGTTCATCCCCACCCGCAAGGACGCCGAGGTCAACGACGCCGCACTGACGGCCGTACGCGCCGACAAGAGCCGCGAGGCCGACGACGGCTTCGACGGCTCCTGGGTCGCCCACCCGGACCTGGTGCCGGTCGCGCTGGAGGTCTTCGACGCCAAGCTCGGCGAGCGCCCGAACCAGCTCGACCGCCAGCGCCCCGAGGTGCAGGTGACTGCCGCGCAGCTGCTCTCGGCCAGGGACACCCCCGGCCAGATCACCGAGGCCGGGGTGCGCAACAACGTCAGCGTCGGCATCCAGTACCTCGAGTCGTGGCTGCGCGGCGGCGGCGCCGTCGCGATCTTCAACCTCATGGAGGACGCCGCCACCGCGGAGATCAGCCGGTCGCAGATCTGGCAGTGGGTCCACAACGGCGTGAGCACCGCCGAGGGCACCGCCATCACCCCGGACTGGGTCCGTCAGGTCGAGGACGAGGAGCTCGACAAGGTGCGCGCCGCCGTCGGCGACGAGACCTTCGCCGCCGGCCGCTACGCCGAGGCGCGCGAGCTGTTCGAGCAGGTCGCCCTGGCCGATGACTTCGTGGAGTTCCTCACCCTGCCGGCGTACGAGCGCCTCGCGTGAGCACTGCCGTCCTGGCCGCCCGCCTGCGCGAGGCGATCGGTGCGGAGCGGGTGCTCACCGACCGCGCCCAGCTGCGCACCTACGAGTGCGACGGGCTGGCGAACTTCCGGGTCACGCCGGGCGTGGTCGTGCTGGCCGAAAGCCGGGAGCACGTCGTCGATGCCGTACGCCTGTGCGCCGAGGCCGGTGTGCCGTTCGTGGCCCGCGGCTCGGGCACGGGGCTGTCCGGTGGCGCCCTGCCGGTGTCGGACGGCGTGGTGATCGTGCTGTCGCGGCTGCGCTCGCTCGGCCCGGTCGACGCCGACAACCTCCGCGTGGTCGTCGAGCCCGGCGTCATCAACCTGTGGGTCACCCGCGACGCCGCGCCGCACGATCTGGCGTACGCCCCCGATCCGAGCTCGCAGCAGGTCTGCTCGATCGGCGGCAACGTCGCGGAGAACGCCGGCGGCGCGCACTGCCTGAAGTACGGGTTCACCGTCAACCACGTGATGGGCGCTGAGGTCGTGCTGCCCGACGGCTCGGTCGTGCACCTTGGCGGCACCGCCCCGGAGCACCCCGGCTACGACCTGCTCGGGGCGTTCATCGGCAGCGAGGGGACGCTCGGCATCGCGACCTCGTTGACGCTGCGTCTGGTGCGCGTGCCCGAGACGGTGCAGACGATGCTGGTCGGCTTCACCAGCGTCGAGGACGCGGCAGCCACCGTCAGCGACGTCATCGCCGCCGGGATCCTGCCGGCCGCGATCGAGATGATGGACGCTCTCGCCATCGAGGCCGCCGAGGCGGCGGTGCGCTGCGGCTATCCCGCCGGGGCGGTCGCCGTGCTGGTCATCGAGCTCGACGGGCCGCAGGTCGAGGTCGCAGCGCAGTTCGCCGAGGTGGAGGGCATCGCCCTGGCCCAGCATGCTTTCGAGATCCGCATCGCGCAGGATGCCGCTGAGCGTGCGCTGATGTGGAAGGGCCGCAAGTCGGCCTTCGCTGCCGTCGGTCGCATCAGCCCGGCGTACTTCGTGCAGGACGGCGTCATCCCCCGCACCCGGCTGCCGGAGGTGCTCGCCGAGATCACCCGGATGAGCGACGCGGTCGGCCTGCGGGTCGCCAACGTCTTCCATGCCGGCGACGGCAACCTGCATCCGCTGGTGCTGTTCGACGACGCCGTCGAGGGTCAGGCGCACGACGCCGAGGAGCTGGCCGGCTCGATCCTGGAGCTGTGCATCTCCTCTGGCGGCTCGATCACCGGCGAGCACGGCGTCGGCATGGAGAAGCGGCTGAAGATGGCCAAGCAGTTCACGCCCTCCGACCTCGACACGATGCAGCTCGTGCGCTGCGCCTTCGACCCGGACGGCATCGCCAACCCCGGCAAGGTCTTCCCGACACCCCGCCTGTGCGGTGAGCGCCCCGGCCCGAAGACCGGCGTGCACGCGGTGCAGGCCGCCGGTCTGGGCGAGGTGTTCTGAGAGTGCTCACCGATGCCACCACGGTGGTCCGGCCCACCAGCGTCGACGAGGTGTCGCAGGTGCTGCGCGCGGCGCACCGCGACGGCCGCACGGTGCTGGCCGCCGGCGGCCGCACCAAGCTCGACTGGGCGCCACCGGCCTCGGTCGACGTGCTGATCGACACCACCGGTCTGGATCGCATCGTCGAGCACACCGCCGGTGATCTGGTCGCCATCGCGGAGGCGGGCGTACGCCTGACGAGCCTGCAGGACCAGCTCGCGAGCGCCGGCCAGTGGCTCGCGCTGGACCCCCCGGAGCAGGGAGCCACCCTCGGCGGCATCGTCTCCGCGAATGCCTCCGGGCCACGGCGGCTGCGGTTCGGCACGGTGCGCGACCTGCTCATCGGTGTCACCGTCGTGCTTGCCGACGGCACCGTCGCGCACGCCGGCGGCAAGGTCGTGAAGAACGTCGCCGGCTACGACCTCGGCAAGCTCTACACCGGCGCGCACGGCACGCTCGGTGTCGTCGTCTCGACCACCTGGCGGCTGCACCCGGTGGCGCCTGCCCGGCGGGTCGTCGTACTGGACCTGCCTGACGCGCTGGCCGCCGGACCGCTGGCCGTCGCGATCGCCCGCTCGACGCTGACGCCCACCGCGGTCGAGCTGCACGCCACAACCGGGGGTAACGGCTCGCTCGTCGTGGTCTTCGAGGCCATCGAGGCCTCGGTGCACGCGCAGGCCGACGCGGCCGTCACCCTGCTCGGCGGCGGGCGCCAGCTCGACGAGCTGCCTGCACTGTTCGGCGAACGCCCCGGCAGCACAGAGGATCTCATCCTGCGCCTTGCCTTCGCCCCCGCGTCGTTGACGGCGGTGCTCGCCGCCCTGCCTGACGGCACCGAGGTGACCGCCTCTGCCTGCACCGGTGTGCTGTACGCCGCACTGCCCGCCAGCTCAGCCGCGGCTCTGGACGCCCTGCGTGCGGCGATCGCGCCGTACGACGGGAGCGCCGTGGTGCTCAACGCGCCGGCGGGCCTCTCGCTCGATCACTGGGGCCCAGTCGGTGACTCCCTCGAGCTCATGCGCCGCGTCAAGGACCGGTTCGACCCCGAGCGCCGCCTGGCGCCGGGCCGTTTCGTCGGAGGGATCTAGCGTGCCCGAGAAGACCGGTGCGCTGCGCGCGACCGACCAGGCCGCCGCCGAGGTGCTCGGCGCAAGGCGGCCGCTGGACCTGGGCCAGGGCGGACCGATTGCCGCCAGCGCAGGCAGCGCGACCGTCGGCGCCCCGGTGGCGCTCGGACTTCCCGGCATCGGCGTACCGCTGGCACCGGCCTTCGACGCCCACCACCCGCCGGACGCCGCCCTGGTCGGGGACTGCGTGCACTGCGGCTTCTGCCTGCCCACCTGCCCGACCTACGTGCTGTGGGGCGAGGAGATGGACAGCCCGCGGGGCCGGATCGACATCATGAAGCAGGGGCTCGACGGCGACCCGCTCACTCCCGACGCCGTACGCCATCTCGACCAGTGCCTGGGCTGCATGGCCTGCGTGACGGCGTGCCCGTCCGGGGTCCAGTACGACAAGCTCATCGAGGCCACCAACGCCCAGCTCGAGCGACGCGTCGAGCGGCCCCGGGCCGAGCGCCTGATGCGGACGGCGATCTACTCGCTGTTCCCCTATCCGAGGCGGCTTGCGGCGCTGCGCGGTCCGCTGCGCGCCTACCAGGCCAGCGGCCTGGGCGGAGTGCTCGCCCGGACCGGTCTGCTCCAGCGGCTGCCTGCGGGCCTGCAGGCGATGGAGGCGCTCGCGCCACGGCTCGGGCCGGTCGAGACCCTTGCGGAGCGGACCCCCGCGCAGGGGACCCGGCGCCGGACCGTCGGCCTGCTGACGGGCTGCGTGCAGGGCACGTTCTTCCCCGACGTCAATGCCGCGACCGTCCGGGTGCTGGCCGCCGAGGGCTGCGAGGTGGTCGCGCCCAAGCGTCAGACGTGCTGCGGCGCGCTGTCCGCGCACGGGGGTCGCGAGGCCGAGGCGGTGGCCTTCGCCAAGCAGGTCATTCGCACCTTCGAGGACGCTGGGGTCCAGACCGTGGTGGTGAACGCGGCCGGCTGCGGCTCGAACATGAAGGAGGACGCCCACCAGCTGCGGGACGAGCCCGGCTGGGCACAGCGGGCAGCCGCGCTGGCAGACAAGGTCCGCGACATCACCGAGGTCCTCGACGAGCTCGGCCCGGTCGCCGTACGCCATCCGCTCGCTCTGCGCGTCGCCTATCAGGACGCCTGCCACCTGGCCCACGCCCAGGGCGTACGCGACCAGCCGCGCCGACTGCTGCGCGAGGTACCCGGAGTGGAGCTCGCCCAGCTGATCGAGGCCGAGATCTGCTGCGGCAGCGCCGGCACCTACAACCTGCTCAACCCCGAGCCCGCCCGCGAGCTCGGGGAGCGCAAGGCCCGGGCCGTGCTCGCCACCGGCGCCGACGTCATGGTGACCGCGAACCCCGGCTGCTGGATGCAGGTCGCCTCCACCCTGGCCCGCATGGGCGAGCGGATGCCCGTCGCCCACACCGTCCAGGTCCTCGACGCCTCGATCCGGGGTCTGCCCGTCACGCAGCTGCTGGCCGCTGCCCTGGACGGACCAGGAACCGTCATGCCCCGCCCCACCTCCGCCCTCCGTCCCTAAGGAAGACCGTGCCCATCGCCGAGTCCTACCAGCAGATCCTGGACCCCGTCGCCGACTCCTTCGGGCTGTCGTCGCTGTTCGCGGTGCTACCGCTGCTCACGTTGTTCATCCTGCTGGGAGGGCTCCAGCTCAAGGCCTGGATCGCCGGGCTGGCCTCGCTCGCCGTCGCGCTCGTCGTGGCCATCGCGGTCTACGGCATGCCGGTCGCCCAGGGCCTGCTGTCGGCCTCCGAGGGGGCGACCTTCGGCTTCTTCCCGATCCTGTGGGTCGTCATCAACGCGATCTGGGTCTACAACCTCACCGTCCACAGCGGTCACTTCGACGTCCTGCGCCGCTCGTTCGAGAAGGTCAGCCCGGATCAGCGCATCCAGGCCGTCATCATCGCGTTCTGCTTCGGCGGCCTGCTGGAGGCCCTCGCAGGCTTCGGCACCCCGGTGGCCATCACCGTCGTGATGCTGATGGCGCTGGGCTTCGCCCCGGTCAAGGCGGCCACCCTGGCGCTGCTGGCCAACACTGCGCCCGTGGCGTTCGGCGCCCTGGCCACCCCCATCGTGACGCTGGCGTCGGTCACCTCCGGGGTGCAGCCCGACACGCCCGGACTGACCGTCGACAACCTGGGCGCGATGGTCGGACGCCAGACGCCGCTGCTGGCGCTGTTCGTGCCGTTGCTGCTGGTCTTCGTGGTCGACGGTCGGCGCGGCCTGCGCCAGGCGTGGCTGCCCGCCGTGGTCTGCGGTGTCGCCTTCGCCATCGGGCAGTTCGTGTCCTCCAACTACATCTCGGT
>JBBPYI010000251.1:0-11382 GCA_038200075.1 Mycobacteriales bacterium | reverse complement strand
CATCGCGATCGACTGCGACGTGCTGCAGGCCGACGGCGGCACCCGCACCGCGGCGATCACCGGGGCCTACGTCGCGCTCGCTGACGCCTGTGCCCACCTGGGCCGCCCGCAGGCCATGGTGCGCCGCATCGGCGCGATCAGCGTCGGCATCGTCGACGGCACACCGGTGCTGGACCTGGACTACCCCGAGGACGTCTCGGCCGGCACCGACATGAACGTCGTGGCGACCTCTGACGGCGAGCTGATCGAGGTGCAGGGCACCGCGGAGGGTGCGCCGTTCGCCCGCACCGAGCTCGACGCGCTGCTCGACCTGGCGCTCGGTGGCATCGCCTCGCTGGGCGCCCTGCAGGAGCAGGCGCTGGCCGAGCCGCTGCGCACCAAGCACGTCGGCGACCCGCTCAAGCTGTGAGGCGCGTCCTGCTCGCGACCCAGAACCCGGGCAAGATCGCAGAGCTGCAGCGCATCCTCGGCGGGCAGGTCGAGCTCGTGGCGATCGGCGAGCACTACGTCCCGGGCCCCGAGACCGGCGAGACGTTCGAGGACAACGCGCTGGCCAAGGCCGTCGAGGGCGTACGCGCCACCGGCCTGCCTACGGTCGCTGACGACAGCGGTCTGGCGGTCGACGCCCTCAACGGCATGCCCGGCGTGCTGTCCGCGCGGTGGGCCGGCCGGCACGGCGACGACCTGGCCAACCTGGCGCTGCTGCTCGCCCAGACCACCGACGTGCCCGACGGGCGGCGCGGGGCCGGCTTCGTGTGCGCCGCGGCGTACGCCCTGCCGGACGGTCGGTCGGCGGTGGTGCGGGGCGAGCTGCGCGGGATGCTCGCGCGCCAGCCTCGGGGGGCCCGCGGGTTCGGCTACGACCCGGTCTTGGTGCCGGACGGGCTGGACGTGACGACCGCCGAGCTCGAGCCTGCCGAGAAGGACCGGATCAGCCACCGGGGCAAGGCCTTTCGCTTGCTCGCCCCTCAGCTGCTGGAGGCACTGGCGTGAACGTCGAGGGTGACACCGGGCTGCAGAGCGAGATCCTCGAGGACCTCGTCGAGGCACGGAACTACCGGCGCTGGCTGGTCGACCTCGCCCTGCCCCACCTGGGCGAGGACCCCCTGGAGGTCGGCAGCGGCCTGGGGCACTACGCCGCCGACTGGGCCGCGGCGGGCGTGCCCCGCTGGACCGCCAGCGAAGCCGACCCCGGGCGGCTGGCTGCACTCCGGCAGCGCTTCGCCGGGGACCCGGTGGTGCGCGTGCGCGAGCTTTCGGTCCCGATCTCGGAGACCGCGGAGCACTCCTCGGTCGTCGCCTACAACGTGCTCGAGCACATCCCGGACGACGTCGAGGCGCTGCTGGCCTTCGCCGGGCTGCTTCGCCCCGGCGGCCGGGTGGTGCTGGTCGTACCGGCCTTCCCGTCGGCCATGAGTCGCTTCGACCTGGCCATCGGCCACCAGCGCCGCTATCGCGCCCGGACCCTGCGGGCAGCCGCCGAGTCCGCCGGCCTGCGGGTGCAGGTGCTGCACCACGTCAACGTGATCGGTCTGCTGGGCTGGTACGTCGCGGTCAAGGCGCTGCGTGGCCGCCCGAAGGCCGGCCTGCTGCTCACGGCGTACGACCGCGGCGTGGTGCCGTGGCTGCGCAAGGTCGAGGCGCGCACCGCCCCGCCGTTCGGCCAGTCGCTGTTCCTGGTCGCCGTCCGCGACTGACAGTGCGCTAGCAGCTGACCGCCACCCGGTGGCTGTGCCAGCCGCAGGCCCGTTCGGCCAGCTCGGCGTCGGCCTCCCGGTCGCCGCTGAGCGGATAGGCGCACACCAGCGGGAAGCCCAGCGAGCGCTGCAGCGCGTCCCACAGCTTCTCCAGCTGGTGGGCGGCGGCGTCCAGCCCCCGCGCGTGCAGCAGCCCGACCATCTCCCCGAAGGCCCGCAGCGGCATCCCGGCGGCCCGCACGACCTCGGCCACCGCGAGGTCGAACAGCTCGGGATCGGGCCAGTCGTCGCGCAGGAAGCGGCGCAGGACCTCCTCGGCGTCAAGGGCCAGCAACCGCCCCGCACCGGCTTGGTGGTCCAGCCCGCTCAGGCGCAGGCGGGCGCGCAGGCCGGACAGGTGCCCGGGCGTCGCGATGACCAGGCAGGTCTCGCCGCTCGCGAGCCCGTCGGCGACGTAGGCGCTGAGCCGGGTCAGCAGGGCGGCGTCGTCGGTGTAGAGGTCGAGGGCGTGTGCCGGACCGGTCGCGCACGCGTCCAGCGCGGTCCAGGCGGCAGGTCCGAGAGCGCGGGCCTGCTGCAGTGCGCAGTCCCGGCGCCGCTCACGCTCGGCGGTGTTGCGGTGCACCGCGTCCCGGGCGTTGGCTGTCGCACCGTCCAGTGGGCGCAGCAGACGGGTGAGAGGGTGCATGGCGGCCGTCCTGAGGTGCTGGGGGCATCGCGACCGGCCGCCCACGGGTGGGGCTCGTCTGCGGGACGCGGGGCGAAGGGCCGTGCTCGCCTGCCGGGGTCTCGGTCGCGGGCTCTTTCTAGCCCTGATTGACCGGTGTGTCCACGCTCACCGCGCAGCCGTCCCGGTGGGTGGGACGGTGCGCACCACGGCCAGGCAGCGCTCGGGGTTGCGTGGCTCCGGGGAGGGTGGACGAAGGGCCGCTGCCGGGTCGAACAGCACCGCTTTCGCCTGGTACCCCGTGATGGTCGCGGCGATCTGCGTGACGTCACCGATGCGGGCCAGCATGTCCTCGCGGGTGCCGAGCCGGCCGGTGTCGGCGAGCGGATGGGCGAAGACCACCCAGACCCGCTGCGTCGCGAAGCGGCCGGTGCGCAGGGCTGCCTTGTCGTTGCAGCGGCCGCCGACCTCTTCGGTCGTGGCGAACAGGATGACGCCGTCGCGGCCCAGGCCGAGCGACCGGGTGTAGAAGTCGAAGGGCGCCTTGGCCGGGATGTCGACCAGCACCAGGTCGCCGGGTCGGCGCTGCTCGGCGAGCTGAGCCATGACCGGCCGCAGCTCCTCCACGAGCTTGACCTGCGAGACCTGCGGCAGGCTGCGAGCGGCCATCGGGGCGACGATGACGGTCAGCAGGGCGGTCCCTGCCAGCAGCCGTCCGCGCTGCTGCAGCGTCGTGGGCAGGACCGCCGCCAGCGCGATGGCTGCCAACGGCACCAGCCACAACGCCAGCCGGCTGGCGAAGGGGTAGACCGACAGGGCGGCCGCCACCAGGGCGACCGGGACGGCCGAGCCAGCGAGCAGCCAGCCGCGTGAGCGCAGCTGCCAGGCGCCGTACGCCAGCAGGGCCAACGCCAGCGGCCACACGGCCAGGTCCAGGGGGTCCTTGCTCAGGTCCACCGCTCGCCGAAGCAGCCACGCCGGCAGGTCCGCGGGGCCGTTCGGGAACGTGTATCCCCAGAAGCTGTTGAGGATCTCGCTGTCGGACAGGCGGTGCAGGATCGCGACGTAGGACACGGCCAGCGAGACCACCCAGGCCGACAGCAGCACGGCGCTGCCCAGGGCGGCCCGCCACCCCGATCTCAGCGCTCCCAGCACCAGCACGACCGACAGGCCGGTCAGGACGAAGACGGACGCGAACGACGCCCACACGGCTGCGGCGCCGGCGGCAGCGAGCAGGGCGACCGGCCGCCCCGGGCCCGCACCACGGGGGATCCGCAACGCCAGCAGGATGAGCGCCAGGGAGACCGCGACGTCGACGCTGTAGGGCTTGACCTCGTTGGAGAAGTAGAGCAGGGACGGCGAGAGCAGCGTGACGAGCAGCGCGACCGGCACGAGCACGTCGGGGAGCAGCCGCCGGGCCACCCGCCAGGTCAGCACGAGCGCCGCCAGGCCACCGAGCAGGGACACCAGGCGCAGCGCCCGCTCGCTGTCGCCGAACAGGTCCAGCGAGAGCCGGGTGGCCCACAGCCACAGCACCGGAGCGGCCTGATCACCCTGCAGCGGGGTGCTGACCAGCCCGACGTAGTCGCGGCTGACGAGGCTGCGGGCGATCAGCGCCTCGTCGAGCCACAGCGAACGCCCGCCGTACCACTGGCGCAGCCGCATCTCGGCGCCCAGCAGGAGCAGCAGGATCGGCACCCAGCGCACCCAGGCGGTCCGCAGCGGGCGGGGGACGGCAGGCGCCGACGCCCGGTGCCGTCCGCGCGGGACGGCCGGGACACGGGGACGGCTGTCGGTGTCGTACAGCTCGCGGGTGTGCGTCAGTCGCGCGTCAGGGCGCGCCCGCGCGCCCTCTCCCGCGACAGGATCCACAGCGCCTCGACGCCATCCTTCCAGGTGAGCTTCTTGCCCTCCTCGCGGCTGCGCGCCTTGTAGGAGATCGGCACCTCGTAGGGCCGGTGCCCGCGCACGAGCAGCTTGCCGGTCACCTCGGCCTCCATGCCGAACCCGGCACTGGTGACACCGAGCTCGCGGTAGAGCTCGAGCGGCATCAGCTTGAAGCAGGTCTCCAGATCGCTGATCCAGCAGTCGTAGACGACGTTGGCGAACATCGTGACCGCCTTGTTGCCCAGGACGTACCAGAAGCTGTAGGCGGTGTGGCTGCCGAAGGTACGGGTGCCGTAGACGACGGTGGCCTCACCCGCGAGCACCGGCGCGAGCAGCAGCGGGATCTCCTCCGGGGCGTACTCGAGGTCGGCGTCACAGATGATCATGTAGTCGCCGCTGGCCTGCGTCGCGGCCATGCGGATCGCCGCGCCCTTGCCCTGGTTAACCGGATGGTGCACGACCCGCACACGGGGGTCGTCGACGGACTGCAGCAGCTCGGCCGTGGCGTCACGGCTGCCGTCGTTCACCACCACGACCTCGACCTCACAGGGGTAGTCGACCCCGAGGATGCGCGCGAGCGCGGAGGTGACGGTGGCCGCCTCGTTGTAGACGGGAACCAGCACCGACAGCTTCACCAGGTGGACGCTAGCCGACCAGCTCGGGATGGGAGCGGAACCACTCGACGGTGCGTCGCAGGCCGGCGTCGAGGTCGACCTGGGGCTCCCAGCCGAGCTGGGTGCGGGCAAGTGTGATGTCGGGCTGGCGCACCGTCGGGTCGTCGGTGGGCCGGTCGATGAAGGTGATGTCGCTGCTGCTGCCGGTGACGACCCTGACCTGCTCGGCCAGCGCCAGCATCGACAGCTCGTGCGGGTTGCCGATGTTGACCGGGCCGACGAGCTCGGAGCGCACCAGGCGCAGCAGGCCGTCGACGAGGTCGTCGACGTAGCAGACCGATCGGGTCTGGCTGCCGTCACCGGCGACCGTGATCGGCTCGCTACGCAGCGCCTGGCGGATGAACGTCGGGATCGCCCGCCCGTCGTTGGGGCGCATCCGGGGGCCGAAGGTGTTGAAGATCCGCACGATCGCGGTGTCGACGCCATGCGTACGCCGATAGGCCATCGTGAGGGCCTCGGCGAAGCGCTTGGCCTCGTCGTAGACCCCCCGTGGGCCGACGGGATTGACGTGACCCCAGTAGCTCTCGGGCTGCGGGTGGACCTGGGGGTCGCCGTAGGTCTCGCTGGTCGAGGCGAGCAGGATCCGCGCGCCCTTCTCCTTGGCCAGCCCCAGGGCGTGCAGCGTGCCGATGCTGCCGACCTTCATGGTCTCGATCGGCAGCAGGAGGTAGTCGATCGGGCTGGCCGGGCTGGCGAAGTGCAGCACCTGGTCGACCGGACCGGGCACGTGGACGTACTCGGTGATGTCGCACTTGATGAGGCGGAACCGGTCGTGCGGCAGCAGGTGCTCGACGTTGGCCGGTGTCCCGGTCACGAAGTTGTCCAGGGCGATCACCTCGTGCCCGTCGGCGAGCAGCTGCTCGCACAGGTGGGAGCCAAGGAAGCCGGCCCCGCCGGTCACCACCGTCCGCGTCATGGGAGGGCAGGCTACTGGGCGGGCAGGGTGCGCGAGGGGGGACTCGAACCCCCAAGCCCTCTCGGACACCAGGACCTAAACCTGGCGCGTCTGCCAATTCCGCCACTCGCGCGCGTGCTGGAGGAGCGTACGGCCGACTACGCCGCGTCGACCCCCAGGTCGCGCCGCAGCTTCGCGACGTGCCCCTTCGCCTTCACGGCGTACGACGCGGCGCTCACGACGCCCTGCTCGTCCAGCACGAAGGTCGAGCGAATCACCCCGACCACGGTCTTGCCGTAGAGGCTCTTCTCGCCGAAGGCGCCGTACGCGGTGAGCACGGTCTTGTCGGGGTCGGACAGCAGCGGGAAAGTGAGGCCCTCGGCGTCCCGGAAGGCGGCGAGCGTGGCCGGCGTGTCGGGCGACAACCCCACCACGGCGTAGCCGGCGATTGCCAGCGCCGACAGGCTGTCGCGAAAGTCGCAGGCCTGCGTGGTGCAGCCCGGGGTGGCGGCGGCCGGATAGACGTAGAGCACCACGTTGCGGCCGCGCAGCGAGGACAACGAGACCGGCGTCCCGTCGGCGTCCGGGAGGGCGAAGTCGGGAGCGGTGTCGCCGACGGAGAGGCGAGGGGTGGCGGCCATGGGCACGATGCTGCCAGGGTCGATTCCGCAACCGTGAGAGGCCGGGGCAGGATGACGCCATGGCGCACCCACCCGACACCGGCCTGCGCATCGAGGACTACGCCGTGGTCGGTGACACCCACACGATGGCGCTGGTCGGCAGCAACGGCTCGATCGACTGGCTGTGCCTGCCTCGCTTCGACGCCGAGGCGATGTTCGCCTCGCTGCTGGGCGATGAGGGCAACGGTCGCTGGCAGATCTGCCCTCTCGGGCTCGCCGACGGGGCAGTGCTGCGCACGACCCGGCGCTACCGGGAGGGCACGCTCATCCTGGAGACGGAGTGGGAGACCGAGACGGGGGTCGTCCGCCTGACCGATGCCATGCCGCCGCGCGACCGGCACGCCGACATCGTGCGCCGGGTGGAGGGGATCCGCGGCGAGGTCGAGATGTCGATGCGGTGGATCGTGCGCTTCGGCTACGGCAAGGTCGTTCCCTGGGTGCGGCGCGAGACCGACCCCGACGGCCGCGATGTGCTCCTGGCCGTGGCCGGTTCCGACGCCGTGATGCTGCGCGGAGACGTGCTGCCCGAGGTCGACCATCGAGGCGAGGGCCGTGCGCACCACGCCCGCTTCACCGTCCGCGCGGGGGAGACGGTCGACAGCGCGATGGTGTGGTTCCTGTCCCACGAGGACCCGCCCCACCCGCTCCCGGTCTCTGACGGCCTCGACCGGACCGAGCAGTTCTGGTCCGAGTGGTCGTCCCGCAGCACCTATGCGGGCCCGTACGCCGAGGCGGTCTCCCGCTCGCTCATCACGCTCAAGGCGATGACCTACCGCCCGACCGGAGGCATCGTCGCGGCGCCGACGGCGTCGCTGCCGGAGGCCATCGGCGGGGGCCGCAACTGGGACTACCGCTACTGCTGGATCCGCGACGCGGCGCTGTGCCTGCACTCCCTGCTCGAGGCGGGCTACACCGAGGAGGCCGACCGGTGGCGGGCGTGGCTGCTGCGCGCGGTCGCGGGTGCGCCGGAGCAGATGCAGATCATGTACGGCCTGGCCGGCGAGCGCATGCTGCTCGAGAGGGAGCTGCCGTGGCTGGCGGGCTACGAGGCCAGCACTCCGGTCCGGATCGGCAACGGCGCGGCCGAGCAGTTCCAGCTCGATGTCTACGGCGAGCTGCTGTCGGCGCTGCACCTGGCGGCCGCGAGTGGCCTGGACGGTGCTCCGTTCGCCTGGGCTGTGCAGCGGGCGGTGCTGGCCCACGTCGAGACGGTCATGTCCGAACCCGACAGCGGGCTGTGGGAGGTCCGGGGTCCCCGACGACGCTTCACCCACTCCCAGGTGTTGGTGTGGGTGGCCTTCGACCGGGGCGTGCGTACGGCCGAGCTGCTCGGCGTGGACGGTGACATCACGCGCTGGCGAGCGTTGCGTGACCGCGTGCACGCCGAGGTCTGCGACAAGGGGTGGAACGACGAGGTCGGTGCCTTCACGCAGTACTACGGGGGTACCGCCCTGGACGCCTCGCTGCTGGTCATGGGCAAGGTCGGCTTCCTTCCCGGAGACGACCCGCGGGTCGTGGCGACAGTCGACGCGATCAGCCGGGAGCTGCGCCACGGTCCGCTGGTGGATCGCTACGCCACCCACGCCGAGGCCGACAGTGCGTCGGTGGACGGACTGGCTCCGGGCGAGGGGAGCTTCCTGGCCTGCTCGTTCTGGCTGGTCGAGGCGCTGGCGCTGGCCGGTCGTCGGGCGGAGGGTGTGGAGCTGTTCGAACAGCTCCTCGAGCTGCGCAACGACGTGGGCTTGTTGGCCGAGGAGTACGACGGGCCGCTTGGGCGCATGACCGGCAACTTCCCTCAGGCGTTCAGCCACCTTGCCCTGGTGGACGCGGCCATCACGCTCGTTGCAACGGACGGTTCCTCCGGCGCTCCTGCGGGCACGGGCCCCGTCAGGACATGATCTCGCGGTGGGGCCGACCCGGTCCCAGGCAGCACGAACGAAGGAGCACCAGCGGTGACGACTGACGACAAGGACGACGCGGTCGAGGGTTCGTGGAGCCCTCGGCGTCCCCGGAAGGCGGTCGCCGAAGACGGCTCCACGGCTGATGCCGCCCAGGACACCGATGCGGCCTCGAAGGACCCTGAGGCGCTGGCCTCCGACATCGAGCGCACCCGCGAGGAGCTGGCCGAGACGTTGGACGCCATCGCCGACAAGGTCAGCCCGAAGCGGGTCGCCAAGCGCACGACCAAGAAGGTCGGCGACAGCGTGAAGAGCGCCGCCGACTCCGCCCAGGAGGCGGTGAAGACGGGTGCTGCTGCTGCCGTGGAGACGGTCAAGGACGCCACCGAGTCGGTCAAGGACGCCACCGAGTCGGTCAAGGACAAGGTCGGCGGCGGCGAGCCCGACCCGACGGTGTCCGCTGCCCACGAGCCGCTCGGCGTGACCTACCCCGCTCCGACCCAGGAGACCGTCACCCTGCCCGTCACCCCCGGCGCGCCCCTTGCTGCGGCGCCCACAGCAGGGGCACTGGCCGACGCGTCTGCTGAGCCGGTGGTCGCGCCGGCCGGCAGCGAGATCCCGCCGTACCGCCCGGCGCCTCCCTCCGTTTCGGCCTCCAAGCTCCCGGTCTACGCCGGTGCCGCGGCGGCCCTCGCGGCCGTGCTGTTCCTGCTGCGCCGCCGCCGACGCTGAGGCGCGAGACGCCCGGACCGGGTCAGGAGTCGGTCTGGGACTACCCCCGGCCGCCGCTGCTGGAGCGCTCGGGCCGGCTGGTCACCGTCACGCTGGGGGGCGTCGAGGTCTGCCGCAGCACCCGCGCGTGGCGGGTGCTGGAGACCAGCCACCCGCCGTCCTGGTATCTCCCTCGGGAGGACTGGCTCGAGGGGTCGCTTGAGGCTGCCCGGGGGTCGTCATTCTGCGAGTGGAAAGGCCTGGCAAGCTATCTCGACGTCGTGGGCGGGGGAATGAAGGCCGCCCGGGTCGCCTGGACCTACCCCGACCCAACTCCCGGGTTCACCGGGCTGGCCGGCGCCGTCGCGCTCTATCCGTCGGCCGTCGACGCCTGCACGGTCGACGGTGAGCTGGTGCGTCCGCAAGAGGGCGGCTTCTACGGCGGGTGGGTCACCGACGACGTCGTGGGCCCGTTCAAGGGCGCCCCCGGGACGCTGGGCTGGTAGCAGCGGAGAGGACCTCTTCTACCGCGCCGCACATCGCTGCGGTCACGGTGCGGACGTCGTCGGCACTGCTGATGTACGGCGGCATGGCGTAGACGAGCCGACCGAACGGCCTGACCCACGCCCCTCGGTCGACGAGGGCAGCCTGCAGCCGCCGCGCGTCCGGCTGCTCACGCAGCTCCACGACGCCAACGGCGCCGATGACGCGGACATCGGCCACACCGGCCAGCTCGCGCGCCGGTGCGAGACCGGCGCGCAGGGCCTGCCCGAGGTGCTCGACGGTCGAGCGCCACGGACCGTCGAGCAGCAGTCGGGTGCTCGCGGCCGCCACGGCGCAGGCCAGCGGGTTGGCCATGAACGTCGGACCGTGCATGAACGCCCCGCCGTCAGCGCACACCGCCTCGGCAACGGCGTCAGTGCACAATGTCGCGCCAAGGGTGAGATAGCCACCGGTCAGCGCTTTCCCGATGCACAGCACGTCGGGGACGACCCCTGCGTGCTCCATCGCGAACAGGGGTCCGGTGCGGCCGAAGCCCGTCGCGATCTCGTCGAAGATGACAAGCAGACCGTACGCCCGACACAGCTCGACCAGGGCTCGCAGATAGGCAGGGGAGTAGGCGCGCATCCCACCGGCGCCCTGCAGCACCGGTTCCACGATGACCGCTGCGATGCGCTCGCCGTCTCGCTGCAGTGCCTCCCGCACCTCGTCGAGGTCACTGTCACGAAAGGGCTCGTCGAAGGTCGGCCGGGGCCGGGGCACGAAGACCTGCTGCGCGACGTAGTCCTGGAAGAGCCCATGCATGCCGGTGACCGGGTCGCAGACCGACATGGCTCCGGCGGTGTCGCCGTGATAGCCACCACGCACCGTGAGCAGCAGCGGCCGCCGACCGCCGTGCGCCTGCAGTGCGAGCTTGACCGCGACCTCGACGGCCACGCTGCCGCTGTCGGCGAAGAACACCCGGGTCAGGTCCGGTGCAGTGATCTGCACCAGCAGCTCAGCCAGCTCGACCGCTGGTGCGTGGGTGAGACCGCCGAACATCACGTGCGAGAACCGGTCGACCTGCGCGTGCAGCGCGGCGTCCAGGACCGGGTGGCGGTAGCCGTGGATGGCCGCCCACCATGACGACATCCCGTCGACGAGCTCGCGGCCGTCGGCGAGCACCAGCCGGGTGCCGTGGGCGTCGACCACCGGCCACAGCGGGGCGTGGTCAACCACGGAGGCGTACGGGTGCCACACGTGACGGCGGTCGCGAGCAACCAGGTCGTCGGTGCCGCGGTCATCCTTCCCTCGCTCTGCGGTCACTGGCACGCCGACCGGAAGGCTGCGGCATCGAAGCTGCCGCCCAGCGCGGGACCCAGTCCGGCTCGGGCGGCAGCCAGGAAGTCGTCCACCTTGCTGTCGCCGATGCCGTCGGGCCGTGAGCCGAGAAGCGGCCGGGCGCTGAGCATCTCGAGGTCGGCAACGTTGCAGCGCGAGGCCAGGTCGGGCTCGGGCGGCCAGGCGCCGACGACCAGCCCCTGCAGGTCGAGTCCGCGCGCGGCCAGCACCTCCAGGGTCAGCGCGGTCACGTTGAGTGAGCCGCGGCCGGCCTGGGTCACGACGAGCACGGGCAGCCGCATGGTCCTGGCGAGCTCGGCCATGGTGAAGCCGTCCTCGTCGAACCGCACGAGAAGTCCGCCGGCTCCTTCGATGAGCACCAGGTCGGCGGCGGCTTCGGCGTCGAGGACCGCCTGAACGCACCGGGCGGGGTCCAGTGGCGGCCGGCCGCT
>JBBPYI010000250.1:0-6339 GCA_038200075.1 Mycobacteriales bacterium | reverse complement strand
GGGCGCCCGGCTTCGGCGACCGGCGGCTGCGCAAGCTCGAGGACATCGCCACGATGACCGGCGCCTCGGTGCTGTCCAAGCACTCCGGAGCGACCATCGAGACGATCACCCTGGAGCAGCTCGGCCGCGCGACGCAGGTCAGGGTCACCGCGGAGCGCACCACCATCATCGGCGGACAGGGCAATGTCGACGACATCGCCTTCCGGATCTCGCAGATGCAGTCCGAGAAGGGCAAGGCGAGCTTCGGGGTCGACGAGGACGTGCTGTCCGAGCGGATCGGCGCGCTGTCCGGCAAGGTCGCCGTCGTACGCGTCGGCGCGCCGACCAACGCTGAGCTGGCCGAGCTGCAGCATCGCGTGGAGGACGCCCTGGGCGCGACCCGCGCCGCCATGGCCGAGGGCATCGTCGCCGGCGGCGGCGCGGCGCTGCTGCACTCCGCACCTGCGCTCGACACGCTCAACGTCACGGGTGACTACGAGATCGGGGTCGAGATCGTGCGCCGGGTGCTCGCTGAGCCCGCCTTCCTCATCGCCACCAACGCCGGTTACAACGGCCAGGAGGTCATCGCCCGGATGGCCGAGCTCGACGTGGACGAGGGCTTCGACGCCCTCGAGGGCCGCTTCGGCAACATGATCGAGATGGGCATCCTGGATCCCCTGCGGGTCTGTCGTTCGGCGCTGCAGAACGGCGCCTCGGTGGCCGGGCTGCTGCTCACGACCAACACGCTCATCGCCGAGGAGGCGACCGCCTGGGGCGGCAGCCGCGCGCTGATGACGGAGTTCGGTGAGCTCGACGGCGGACTGCACCAGCCCTCCCCCGATGCCAGCACGCCGCAGTCGCTGGGCCTCGGCCCGTCGATCGGATGAGCGACACCGAGCAGGCCGCGCCCCCCACGTCCGTCAAGCGCCTGGCCTCACCGGCCGCGCTCGCGCTGGCGGACCTGGCGGCGGTCTTCGAGGACCTGCAGACGACGCTGCGCTGCTGCGAGCGGCTGATCCAGGAGCTCGCTGCGGAAGGCCAGGAGCCCGACGACCTCGCCCTGGAGGCCTTCTGGACCACCGCGGTGCTGTCCTACGCCCGGTGCTTTGCTCCGGGGGCACGCGGTGTGGGCCTGACCGAGGACGACATCACCGCGACCGGCCTCAAGGGCGAGGTGCTCGCCTGGCACGGCGTGCTGCTGTCGCTGAGGGACCGCTACGCCGACCCGGCCGTCAACCCCCGGGAGAGCTTCACCGTCGGCGCCGCCCAGGACAGCACCGGGCACGCCGAGGGAGTTGCGGTGGCGTCGTCCCGACAGCCGCCGCTCGACGAGGTCAGCGTGCGACAGACCGGCGCCATCGCGTACGCCCTGTCCGGCCTGGTCGATGAGAAGCTGACGGCTCAGCAGGGCGTGGTCTTCACGGCCGTGGCGGCGATGGCCCGCCCCGCGCTCGACAAGTTGCCGCACCTGCATCTGACGACGCAGGAGTAGCCGGGGCTTTCGCGCCAGCCCGCCGATCGCGTACGGTCGACGGCTCCGCCCGACCCCGCCCCGGCCGCAGCTCGCCGGGTAGGTGGGCCCCCGGCGCGGCAGACCGCGTCGGGACCTGCTGCTGCGAAGGCCCACGGCATGCCCGACGACGTCCTGGAGCGCGAACGCGCCCATCTCCTGCTGGCCCGGTCCGATCTTGCCCGGATGCGGCAGCACACGGCGACCCTGCTCGACACCCAGCACGCCTGGGGCAACGACGAGCTCACGACGCGGGCGCTGGCGGCGAGCCTTGCTCGGCGCTTTGAGCAGCTGCTCGACGATGGCGTGACCCCCCTGTTCTTCGGCCGCCTGGACGTGCAGGACAGCGGCGAGGTGTTCCACGTCGGCCGCCGGCACGTCAGCGGCGTCGACGGTGAGCCCGTGGTCGTTGACTGGCGGGCGCCGGTCTCCGGGCCCTACTACCGTGCCTCCGCGCAGGACCGGCAGGGCATTGCGCTGCGCCGCCGATTCGGCTTCCGGGACGGCGTTCTCACGGCGTACGAGGACGACCGGCTCGCGAGCGGCGCCGGGGTCAGCCGCCTGCTGCTGCAGGAGATCGAGCGGCCCCGCAGCGGCCCGATGCGCGACATCGTCGCGACCGTCCAGCCCGAGCAGGACCTGCTGGTTCGCGCGCCATTGGAGCAGACGGTCTGCGTGCAGGGCGCCCCCGGCACCGGCAAGACCGCGGTCGGACTGCACCGGGCTGCCTTCCTGCTCTACGCCTACCGGGCCCGGCTCGCCTCGACCGGCGTGCTGATCATCGGCCCGAACCGGGCCTTCCTGGCCTACGTCCAGGAGGTGCTGCCCGCGCTCGGTGAGGTGCAGGTGACGCAGGCGACCGTGGACGAGCTCGCCCCCGCGGTCCGCGTGCGGCGGATCGCCGGCGAGGCCGAGGCACGACTGAAGGGCGACGCCCGCTGCGCCGTGGTCCTGGAGCGAGCCCTGTGGGCGCATGCCGTACGCGCCGCCGAGCCGCTTGTGCGGGCCGTCGGCGCCCGCCGCTGGCGGCTGTGGCCGGAGCAGGTCCGCGAGCTCGAACGCGCCGTGCGTGGTCGCGGTCTGGCCTGGAACGCCGGCCGAGCGGCGCTCGCGGGTGCGCTGGCGGCGGCGTTGGTGCGCCTGCAGGACGACGCCGGCATCAGCAGCGGCGAGCGCGCCGTCGAGCGCCTGGCCCGGAGCAAGGTCATCACCGCCTACGTCGACGGCCTGTGGCCGCCGCTCACGCCGGCACGACTGCTGACGGCCGTCCTGAGCGACCGGGCGCTGCTGGCCGCCAGCGCCGAGGGCGTGCTGGACGTAGCCGAGCAGGACCTGCTGGCCAGCGGCGCACCCGGCAGGTGGTCGCGTGCAGACCTGCCGCTGCTGGACGAGGCGGCCCACCTGCTGGAACGGGTTCCTGGCTACGCCCACATCGTCGTCGACGAGGCGCAGGACCTGTCGGCGATGGCGCTGCGGGCGGTCGGAAGGCGCTGCGTCACGGGCAGCGCGACCGTGCTCGGCGACCTGGCGCAGGGCACGACGCCCGGCGCCCCCGGGGACTGGCGCGAGGTGCTGCTCCACCTGGGCAAGCCGACCGGACGGGTCGACGTGCTGACGACCGGCTACCGGGTGCCTCGGGAGGTCCTGGACCTGGCCAACACCCTGCTGCCCACCATCGCCCCGGGCCTGCCGCCGGCCGGCTCGCTGCGCTCGGTGTCCGGGTCGCTGGACGTGCGCCGGGTCAGCGACGTCGTGGCCGCGGCGATGACGGCGGTGCAGGACCGGACCGAGGCGGGTTCGGTGGCCGTGGTGGCCTTCGACGTCACCGTCCTGGCGGCCGTCGGGGCGGCCCTGGCTGCTGCGGGCGTCCGCGCGGAGCTGCTGGTCGACGGCGGCGCGGCTGCCCAGGTCGCGCTGGTGCCCTCGGCGTTGGTCAAGGGTCTGGAGTTCGACAGCGTGGTGCTCCTGGAGCCTGCCGCCATCGCCGACAGCGGGGCGTACGGCCTGCGAGCGCTCTACGTCGCGCTCACCCGCGCGGTGTCGCGCCTGATTGTCCTGCACGCCCGGGAACTGCCCGTAGAGCTGACCCCAGGGGTACGCCGCGTCGCGATGCCTCACCGATGACGCGCCCTTATAGTCGGCGAGCACGGAGGTCTCACGCCAGGCTGCCTGTGGACCAGATCGCGCACGGGCCCCGCTGTGACCGCCCTTGCCGGCTCGCGCGCATGCTGGGCCGATGACCCGCCGACCCATCGCCTCCTCGATCCACCGGCTCGCCGACAGCGAGGTGGTCATCGCCGTCGCGAACAGCCTCGAGGGTCCTGCGCCGCTGTTCACCGAGGTCGAGGGCGAGACCACCTGCGTGGCCTGGACCGACGTGGACGAGGCGCGGGCCGAGCTGCCCCAGACGCACCGGCTCTTCAGCATCGGCGTTGCGGAGCTGCTCCGGCAGGTCCCGCCGGGGGTGGGCCTGCTGGTCGATCCCCGGGCACCGTCCCCTGTCCACCTGCCGGCCGACCGGCGCCAGGAGGTCCTGGACGCGGCCCGGCCCTTCCCGGCCGGGGCCCAGATCGCACTCGGCGAGCCGGCTGAGGAGCCTGCGGAGCTCCTGCAGGCCGTACGCGACGGCGCGGCCACGGTGCCCGCCCTGCGTCGGGTCTGGCGGGCCTGGTACCAGGTCCTCGACACCGACGAGCGCCTGCTCGTCGTCTACGACGTGGACGGCGAGACCGGGGCCGACTCCGGCGCTGCTGACCTGGTCGTGTCGGCGGCCCAGCGCACGGCGTACGGGCACCGGCTGCTCGTGCTGGCCCTGGACGACCTGCCGGACGGTCCTCGCAAGTGGCTGCTGATGCAGGGCCCACCGGCGTACGAGCGATGACCTGACCAGGGTGTGGTCCGGACGGACCGCCGGCGAGCGGGGTGGCGCCGTGGCAGGCCGTCCGCGGTCTGACCTGAATCAGGCGCTCGCGAACAGCTCCCCCAGGGCAGGGGTCCCCGCACCGGGACCTGGCCCGCCGGGACCGGTCGGGCGAGCAGGAAGCCTTGGGCGTACTCACAGCCGGCCGCCCGCAGGTAGTCCAGCTGTTCGATGGTCTCGACCCCCTCGGCCACGCAAGCCAGCCCGAAGCCGCGACTGAGCAGCAACGTGGCGTCGACCACGGGCACCGACGCATCAGTGCGCCGCTCCGTCGTCGTCCCACTGCTTGAGCTGGGTACATGCCTTGTGAAGGGCCCAGGCCTCGAGCGGGACGACCAGACCGCTCTCCTCGGCGACGGCGATGAACTCCCCTGGCGAGACCGGGCCCCGCATCGGATCATCCCAGCGGGCGAGCGCCTCGACACCGGCCAGTCGACCCGTGGCGAGCTCGACGATCGGCTGGTAGGCCAGCGACAGCGCCTCCTCGTGCACGGCCCGACGCAGATCGCTTTCCAGCGCCAGGCGGTCCAGGGCGGCCAGCTGCATGCGCGGCTCGAAGATGGCGTAGCGGCCCTTGCCCCGCTGCTTGGCCAGGTACATCGCCAGGTCCGCGGCGCGCAGCAGCTGGTCAGGCGCGTCGACGACGGAGGTGGACAGGGCGATGCCGATGCTCGCGCTGACCTGCAGCACGGCGCCGTCGATGACCACCACGTCGGCCAGCGCGTCGAGCAGGCGCTCCGCGGTGGTCTCGGCGGCGGCCCGGACCGTGCGCGGAAGCACGATCGCGAACTCGTCGCCGCCCAGCCGGCAGGCTGTGTCCTCGGCGCGCAGCACCGACCGAAGCCGGCGGGCCACCTCCTGCAGCAGCCGGTCGCCGGCGTGATGGCCCAGGCTGTCGTTGACGTGCTTGAAGTCGTCGAGGTCCAGCAGCAGCACCCCCACGGCCTCCGGGCCGTACGGCAGCGCCGCGCGCGCGACCGACACGCTGTTGGCGTACTGCGAGCGATTGGCCAACCCGGTCAGCGCGTCGCGGTCGGCGCGCCGCGAGACCTCTCCGAGCACGGTGAACAGGCGCAGCAGCGCGGCGGTCTGGGACGCCAGCAGCTCCAGGCAGTCCACGACCGTCGGCGCATGGGCCGTCGGGACATCACTGACGAGCACGAGCACCCCAGCGGTCTCGCCACCCGCCGCCAGGGGGTGCACGGAGATGGAGCGGATCCCGGCCTCGAGCAGGAAGACCTGCTGCGCCGGGTTGTCGAGCCCACCGGGAAAGTGGCTCGAGGTGCCGGCCGTGACCCAGGAGGCCAGCTCGTCGAGCTCGGTGTGGCCCCACCGACGCAGTCGGGCCGACAGCGGCCCGCTGACCGTGGTCAGCATCGCGCCCTGCGCATTGAGATGGATCAGCGCCGCGGTGCTCATCCCGGACAGGTCGGCGGCAGCGCGTACAGCTCGTTGCTCCAGCTCTGCTGCCGTCCCGGCGGCGGTCAGCTCCACCGAGATCTGGCCCAGACGCTGGGCGAGCGAGGGCTGCGGCAAGCCCCCGAGCGCCAGGAGTCGATCACCGAGCACCACAGCCGCCGCCTCGACGAGCTGGAGCGTGCCCGGCGGCAGGACGCTGCGGGACTCGATGCTGACCGCCCCCACGGTCTGCTCGCCGAGCCACACCGGCGCGCAGGCCTCGGCCCGCAGACCGGGGATGGCGTGGATGAAGTCGGGCCGCTGTGCGACGTCCTCGATCAGCACCGCGTGCCCGCTCTGGACGACCTCGCCGATGACTCCGGTCCCGGGCAGGAAGCCGTCGACGACCTGGAAGTACCCCCGGGCGGCGCGGCAGCGCAGCCGGGTGCCGGCCAGCAGGTAGACGCTCGGCAGCTCCAGTCCGGCCTCGAGAAGGTCGTCGGCCAATCCGTGGCAGGCCTGGTCCACGCTC
>JBBPYI010000249.1:0-14721 GCA_038200075.1 Mycobacteriales bacterium | reverse complement strand
GTGTCGGAACCGCTTCGGGATGCGGCAGATCCCGGAGCCAGAGCGAGCACGACGACTTGGAGACGCCCAGTTGCGCGGCAATGCAGTCGTACGTGGCACCTCCGAGACGCAGCTCGACGGCCCGAGCCCGCACGTCACCCGTGGCGCGCCCGCTTTGCCGGGTCACCGGCACACCGGTGCCGTCCAGTAGCCGCGTCAGCAGGTCCTCACCCACGGGCAATGCGGCCATGATCTCCCGGCGCGACCGACCCTCGGCCCGCAGCGCCCGGGCCCGCGCCCCGAGCACGAGCTTCTCCTCCGGCGTCCTGTGCCTGCCCACGCGGTTTCGGACCTCTCTGCCAGACTCGACCCTCAACCTCGATGGTGACGGCGGGGTCCGACACCTCCCGGGCAGCACTCGCGGTGCAGCGACCTACGTCACCGTAGGTTACGGTCGCGTAGCCACCTTCACCCCGAGGACTGCCGCCTGTGACGACGACGCTTCCCGATGCCCCCATCACCACCATCGAGGTCAAAGGCGACGACGCCCGGCCGCTGCAGGACATCCCGCGCACCCGGCTGTGGGCCCGGTTGGAGCAGATCGCCCTCGCCGCCTTCATCGCCGTGCCGCTGCTGGCGGTCGTGGCCAGCGGCTTCGTGCTGTGGGGCAACGGGCTGTCCTGGCGCGACGTCGTGCTCAGCACCGTCTTCTACGCCGTCAGCGGCCACGGCATCACCGTCGGCTTCCACCGCTACTTCACCCACGGCTCGTTCAAGGCCAGGCGTCCCTTGCGCATCGCGCTCGCGATCGCCGGCAGTCTCGCGGTCGAGGGTCCGGTGACGCGCTGGGTCGCCGACCACCGACGCCACCACGCGTACTCCGACAAGGAGGGCGACCCGCACAGCCCATGGCGCTACGGCACGACGTTCGGCGCGCTGTGCAAGGGCCTGTGGCACGCCCACATCGGCTGGCTGTTCGACCTCGAGCAGACCGACCAGAAGCGCTTCGCTCCAGATCTGCTCGCCGACAACGACATCCGCGTGGTCAACAAGCTGTTCCCGGTCTGGGTCCTGGTCTCGCTGGGTCTTCCGGCCGCGCTCGGCGCCGGCTGGGCCGTGGCTGTCGGGGAGTCCGCCGGGCTGGGCGCGCTGACGGCGTTCTTCTGGGCCTCGGTCGTACGCATGTGCGTCCTGCACCACGTCACCTGGTCCATCAACTCGATCTGCCACGCCGTCGGCGACCGGCCGTTCCTCACCCGGGACCAGTCCCGCAATGTCTGGCCGCTCGCGCTGATCTCGATGGGCGAGAGCTGGCACAACCTGCACCACGCCGACCCAACCGCCGCTCGGCACGGCGTCGACCGCTACCAGGTCGACACCAGCGCTGAGCTGATTCGAGGGTTCGAGAAGCTCGGCTGGGCCACCGATGTGCGCTGGGCCAAGCCTGACCGCCTGGACGCGCGCCGGGTGGCGAAGCAGCTCTGACAAGCACCCTGCCGTACCCGGTCCGCCGGGTGCGCATGACGGGTACGCAGCGGCGTGCGCAGCTGCTCGACGTGGGTCGGGCGCTGTTCGCCGCCCGCGGCTTCGACGGCACGTCTGTCGAGGAGATCGCTCTGCGAGCAGGGGTTTCCAAACCGGTCATCTACGAGCACTTCGGCGGCAAGGAGGGTCTGTACGCCGTCGTCGTCGACCGCGAGGTGCAGCGCCTGCTGGCCGACTTCACCGGCGCGCTGTCAGCCGACTCCCCCAAGCGCCTGCTGGAGCAGGCCACCCTCGCGCTGCTGACCTACGTCGAGGACCACGCCGACGGCTTCCGGATCCTGGTGCGCGAATCACCCGCACAGCTCGCCGACAGCGCAGGCTTCGCCACGATCATCAGCGACGTCGCGACCAAGGTGGAGCACATCCTGGCCGCGGAGTTCGCCGCCCGAGGGTTCCAGTCGGCGCTTGCCGGGCTGTACTCCCAGGCCCTCGTCGGACAGGTCGCTCTGGTGGGCCAGTGGTGGCTCGACCACCCCGAGCCGAGCCGAGACGAGGTCGCCGCCCACCTGGTCAACTTGGCGTGGAACGGCCTGTCGGCGCTCGAGACGAGCCCTCGCCGACGAGACGTACCTCCGTAGAGGGATCCGCCGAAAGGGCCTACCGTTCGGCCATGACCGCACCGCTTTTACTCGTCGAGCAGGCCGGGGCCGACGTGGCGGTTGACCTCCTCGAGCGCGAGCCCGTTGTCGACCTGCGCGATGACGTCCCCGAGTCGTTGCGCGCCGATGGCCCGACCGCCGCGCCGACCCCCGCGTCGGGCTGCCCCTGCGGCTGCGGCGAGACCGAGCTGATCATGAAGGCGCGCGGTGGCGACGACGCCGCCGTGCACGAGCTGCTCGACCGCTACCGGGTGCTCGCTCGCACCAAGGCCCGCTCGTACTTCCTCGTCGGCAGCGACCGCGACGACGTCGTGCAGGAAGGGATGATCGGGCTCTACAAGGCCATTCGAGACTTCCACCCCGACCGCGGCGCGTCGTTCCGGACCTTCGCGGAGCTGTGCGTGACCCGCCAGATCGTGAGCGCGGTCAAGAGCTCGAACCGCATGAAGCACGCTCCGCTGAGCAGGTCGGTGTCGCTCGACAGCCCCGTTGGCGACGATCACGGCGGCAGCCTCGGCGACCTGGTGCCGGCGCTTGCCTCCACCGACCCCGCGTACGCCGTGGTTTCCGCTGAGCAGCTGCGCGCGCTGCAGCGCCACTTCGACGAGGTGCTCTCCGACCTCGAGGCGCAGGTCCTGCGCCACCATGTCGAAGGCAAGTCCTACGAGCAGATCGCGGCGATGCTGCAGCGGCACGTGAAGTCAGTCGACAACGCGTTGCAGCGCATCAAGAAGAAGCTGCAGACCCACCTCGACGAGCGCGACGCCTCCTAGGCCCGCACTCCTGCGCGGCCATGCTCACGAGGGAAGTGGAGCGCGTCCGAGGACTTCCCGCGTGATCATGGGCGGGGCCCCTAGTCGAGCGAGGCCTCGTAGAGCTCCATCCAGCTGTCCTCCAGCGCGCTCTTCTCGTCCTGCAGCGCCTTGAGCTCCGCATCGAGGCGGGCCACCGCTGCGAAATCGGCGGCCTTCTCGGCCATCTCAGCCTCGAGCTTGCCCTGCCGGGTGTCGAGTCTGGCGATCTCGCGCTCGACGCGGGACAGCTCCTTCTTGGCTGCCCGGGAGTCACCGCCGCTCTTGCTCTTGGGTGCGGAGGCCGGCGCCGCCTTCTTGCGCTTGGCGAGGTACTCCTCCACGCCGCCGGGCAGGGCCGCGACCGAGCCGTCGCCCATCAGCGAGGCGGTCGTGTCGGTGACCCGCTCGAGGAAGTAGCGGTCGTGGCTGACCACGATCAGCGTGCCGGGCCAGCCGTCGAGCAGGTCTTCCAGTGCGTTGAGGGTGTCGATGTCGAGGTCGTTGGTCGGCTCGTCGAGGATGATCACGTTGGGTTCTCCCATGAGCAGCCGCAGGATCTGCAGCCGCCGCCGCTCGCCGCCGGACAGGTCACCGACACGGGTCCACTGGGCGTTGCCGGTGAAGCCGAAGCGGTCCGCCAGCGACGACGCGCCGATGGTCTTGCCGCCGCCGAGGTCCACGACCTTGGCGACCTGCTCGACGGCCTCGAGCACACGCAGGGTCGGGTCGAGCTCGGCGACCTCCTGGGACAGGTAGGCCACCTTGACGGTCTGTCCGACCACGACCCGGCCGGCGTCGGGCTCCTGCTGGCCGACCAGCATCTTGAGCACGGTCGACTTGCCGGCGCCGTTGACGCCGACCACGCCGACCCGGTCGCCCGGGCCGAGGTTCCAGTCGACGTTCGTCAGCAGCTTCTTGTCGCCGAAGGCGAGCGACACGTCGTGCAGCTCGTAGACCGTCTTGCCGAGCCGGGCGGCCGAGAACCGCTGCAGGGCGATGCCGTCACGGGCCGGCGGCTCGTCGGCGATCAGCGCGTTGGCCGCATCGATCCGGAACTGCGGCTTGCTGGTCCGTGCGGGCGGGCCACGCCGCAGCCAGGCCAACTCCTTCTTGACCAGCTGCAGCCGCTTCTGCTCGGCGGTCGAGGCCATCCGGTCGCGCTCGGCGCGCGCGAGGACGTACGCCGAGTAGCCGCCCTCGTAGGAGTCGACGACCCCGTCGTGCACCTCCCACGTCGTGCTGTTGACCTCGTCGAGGAACCACCGGTCGTGCGTCACGACCAGGTGCGCCTGCTGGGGCGTACGGGCCTTCAGGTGCGCCGCCAGCCACGCGACGCCCTCGACGTCCAGGTGGTTGGTCGGCTCGTCCAGCACCAGCAGGTCCCACTCCTGTACGAGCAGCGCCGCGAGCGCCACCCGTCGGCGCTCACCGCCCGACATCGTCTCGATGGTGGAGTCCAGGCCCATGGCGTGCAGTCCGAGTCCGTCGAGCACCTCGCGGACACGGGCGTCACCGGCCCAGGTGTGCTCCGCCGTCTCGCCGAGGATCGCCTGGTGGGCCGTGAGTCTCACGTCGACGCGGACGTCCTGGGTCAGCACGCCGATCCGCAGGCCGGAAGAGTGGGTGACCCGACCGGAGTGCGGCTCCTCGACCTTGATGAGTGTCTTGAGCAGGGTCGTCTTGCCGCCGCCGTTGCGGCCGACTACCCCGATTCGGTCCCCCTCGGACACGCCCAGGGAGACCTCGTCCATCAGCAGCCGGGTGCCGTGGGCCACCGTGACGTTCTCAACGTTGAGCAGGTTGACAGCCATCAGGTCGCCTCCACCACGCGGGCTCCGGGGACAGGTCCGTCGGCCCGACGCACCACCGAGCACAGGCCCTGGCCGGTCAGAGCAGACGCCAGGGCGACGGCGTGCGCGTCGTCGCGCGCAAGCAGCGCCACGGTCGGCCCGGAACCCGACACGATCGCTCCGAGCGCGCCGAGATCGCGGCCCGTGTCGAGCAGGGTCCGGAGCCCTGGCTGCAGCGCGATCGCCGCCGGTTGCAGGTCGTTGGCCAGCGCCCGGCCGAGCGCGACGGCGTCGCCCCCGCGCAGCGCAGCCAGCACCTCGGACGGGTCGCTGACGACACCCACCGGTCCGGTCTCGCGCAGGTGGTCGAGGCGACCGTAGACCGACGGGGTCGACAACCCGGCAGCCGACAGCGCCAGCACCCAGGAGTAGCTGCCCTGCTCCAGCACGGGGGTCAGCTGCTCACCACGGCCGGTGCCCAACGCCGTGCCGCCGTGCAGCGCGAACGGCACGTCGCTGCCGAGCTCGGCCCCGATCGCCGCCAGCTCGTCGCGGCCCAGCCCGCAACCCCACAGCGCGTCCGCCCCGACCAGCGCGGCCGCAGCGTCGGCGGAGCCACCTGCACAGCCACCGGCGACCGGAATGCCCTTGTGCACGTGCACGGCGACCCCCGGGTCGTTGCCGGTGCGCTCAGCCAAGAGCGCGACAGCCCGCAACGCCAGGTTGCTCGCGTCCAGCGGTACGTCGGCCGCGCTCTGGCCGTCGACGGTCACCGACGGCTCGGCGGCGCGCACCAGCGCGACGTCGTCGTACAGCCCCACTGCCTGGAAGACGGTCGTCAGCTCGTGGAAGCCGTCCTCACGCTGCCGCCCGACCGACAGGTGCAGGTTGATCTTCGCCGGGGCGCGCGTGACGACGCGGTCGTGGCGGCGGGGAGGCAGGACGGAACTCCAGACAGGTGCAGGCCACACGGGCCAGGATGGGGTCTCAGCCTAGTTGCGCGGCCAGCCGGGCGAAGTCCTCGACGCCGAGGACCTCTCCTCGTGCCGACGGGTCGATGCCGGCCGCCCGCAGCCGCTCCTCCGCCGCCGCCGGCGAACCGGCCCACCCGGCGAGCGCTGCCCGCAGGGTCTTGCGGCGCTGGGAGAACGCCGCGTCGATGACGGCAAAGGTCGCGGCCCGGTCGCCCACGGGCGGTTCGCGACGGGTGAAAGCCACAAGTCCCGAGTCGACGTTCGGAGCCGGCCAGAACACGGTGCGGCCGATGGCGCCGGCGCGCCGCACCTGGGCGTACCAGGCGGCCTTGACCGACGGCACGCCATAGGTCTTGGAGCCGGGTGGGGCGACCAGCCGGTCGGCGACCTCGGCCTGGACCATGACCAGACCGGTGCGCAGCGACGGCAGGTGCTCCAGCAGGCGCAGCAGCACCGGCACCGCCACGTTGTACGGCAGGTTCGCCACGAACGCCGTCGGCGCCGGGCCGGGGACGCCGGTCAGGGTCAGCGCGTCCTGCAGCACGACCTCGAGGCGCTCGGCGTACGCCGGGGCCTGCAGTGCCACCGTCGTCGGCAGCTGTGCGGCCAGCACCGGGTCGATCTCGACCGCCACGACCCGAGCCGCAACCTCCAGCAGCCCGAGCGTGAGCGAGCCCAGGCCCGGTCCGACCTCCACGACCACGTCGTCGACCCCGACGCCGGCGACGCGCACAAGGCGCCGCCCGGTGTTGGGGTCGCTGACGAAGTTCTGTCCCAGCGTCTTGGTGGGACGCAGGTTCAGGGCGGTGGCCAACGCTCGGACGTCGGGGGCGGTCAGCAGTCCGGGCACGCCACCATTGTCGGGCCTAGCTGAACAGGCGACGGCCGCACTCGGGCCACTGCCCGGCACCGGAGCGCTGGTAGAGCAGCTTCGCGCGGTAGGTCTGCTCACCCGAGCTGGCGTCGATCGGGTCGCCCTGGCCTCCGACGCCCTGCCACGTCTGGAACGAGAACTGGTAGAGCCCGCGGTACTTTCCGCTGGCGTTGACCGCTCGCGGGTTGCCACCGGACTCGCACTGCGCCAGCGCCGCCCAGTTCAGGCTGTCGGCGCTGCCGGTCCCCTGGCGGGCGCTGCTCTGCTGCTGCGGCGCGGGCATCGCGGGGGCCGGTCGCGCCGGTCGCGCCGGTCGGGGCTTGGTGCCGACCGCAACGACGCGCGTCACGGGGGCCGAGACGGTCTCGGTCGACACGACCGCGCGCTTCTCGACGGCGGCGTCGGCGTACGTCGTCTCGACGATGCGCCGGACCACGCCGGCCTGGCCTGCGGTCACGATCTTGGTGACGCCGGCCGTCAGGGAGGCGTCGTTGCGGCGCTCGGTGCCGAAGGGCACCGAGGTCTGCTCCGCCGTGCGCTCCGTGCGGACCCGCGTCACGCGCACGACGAGCCCCTTCGTCAGCGGGTCGGTGCGGGCGTGCGAGAGGCGGTCGTCGCGGTCCAGGACCAGACCGGCCTCGATCAGCGCGTCGCGCACGGTCGGGGCGGTCGTCGTGCGGGGGATCACCTTGTTGTCGGCGATGATCGAGATGGCCTTGGGAGTCGTGACCGCCAGGCTCAGCCCGGCGAGCGGGATGCGGCGTGAACGCGAGGCAGACAGCGCCAGGCCGGGGGTACGCAGGCCGACCTGGGCCAGCGCCTCGTCGACCGAGCCGGCGGTGACCCAGACGGAGCGGGCCTTGCCGTCCACGGTGAGCTCCAGCTCGCGACCGCGGCGCAACGACACGGTCTCGCCGTCGCCGATCTTGCTCGTGGCTGAGGGGACCAGCAGGTCGTGCTCGCCGGCGCTCAGGCCGGCCGAGGCGAGCGCGTCGGCGACGGTGGCGCCGCGGAAGTCGACCTCGCGGGACTGGCCGTCGACCGACAGGGTCGCGGTCTTGCCGGTGGCCGACCAGGCGGCCCCGCCGGCGAGCACGGCGGTGAGGGTCACGCCGAGGGCAACCGGCACGGCCGGCCGGCGCAGGGACAGGGTGGAACGGCTGATCACGGGGCTCCGAACGTCATGCGTCCCGGGCACGAGGACAGCCGCCCGTCCCCGAGACTCCAGGTCCGTGCGGCCGGTGGTGAGTCGTCGATCCCGGCGTCTGGTCACGAACGCTAGATGACGGTTGCGTGACTGTCACCATCCGGGTGGGGGGTGGGCGTCGGCAAACTGGACATCGGAGCCCCTTCGTGGGGGGAGAACCCCAGGTCAGCGGGCGTACGACGCGGCCTGGTGTGAAACCGCTCTCAGAGGGCAAAGGCGCGTACGCCGTTGGCCGCGATCGCCGCGCACAGCTCGTCGAGATCCATCCCCTTGGTCTGGGCCAGCGATCGGACCGTCAACGGGATGAGGTAGGGCGCGTTGGGACGACCGCGGAACGGCATCGGGGTCAGGAAGGGTGCGTCCGTCTCGACCAGGAGCAGCTCGACCGGAGCGAGCGCAGCGGCCGCACGCAGGTCGTCGTTGGCCTTGAAGGTGACCGGCCCGGCGAAGCTCAAGTAGTAGCCGGCGTCAGCGCAGGTGCGGGCCATCGCGGCGTCGCCGGAGAAGCAGTGGAAGACGACCCGGTCGGGGGCGCCCTCCTCGGCCAGCACCCTCAGCACGTCGTCGTGGGCGTCGCGGTCGTGGATGACCAGCGTGGTGCCGGTGCGCTTGGCGATCGCGATGTGCACGCGGAAGGACTCCTCCTGCAGCCGGTGGCCATCTGCGCCTTCGGTCCGGAAGTGGTCCAGCCCGGTCTCCCCCACCGCCTTGACCGCGGCAAGCCCTGCCAGCGTCTCGATCTCGCGCAGTGCCTCGTCGGTGACAGCTCCGCGACCTGCCTCGTTGGGGTGCAGCGCGACGGCGGCGTGGACCGTCGGCTCCCGGGCGGCAAGCTCGGCGCTCCACCGGCTGCTCGCCAGGTCCACGCCGACCTGCACGACCGTGTCGATGCCGACCGCCTTGGCGGCGGCGAGGGCCTCGTCGACGTCGACGCCCATGATGTCGAGGTGCGCGTGGCTGTCGAGGACCGGCACTGCGAGCGGCTCCGGCGCTGGCGGTGGCTCACCGGTACGCCCCACGCCCCGGCTCACTGCGCGACGTCCTCGAGGCGTTCGAGCTCCTCGGTGATGACGGTCGGCTCGAGCTTGGTGAACAACCGCACCGGCTCGTCCACCGGCTGCCCGACCCGGATCGGCCGGCGCTCCCAGACCGCCTCGGTGGCGTAGTCGCCCATCAGCACCGGGTAGCCCGGTCCGCCGTCGAGGTCCTCGACCTCCCGCAGCTCGGGCTGACCGCTCCACACCGCGGTGCCGCCGAGCATGCGGTGCACCTGCTCCGAGCTGGCCGGCAGGAACGGCGTGAGCAGCGTCTTGGCGTCATCGACGAGCTGCAGGGCGACGTGCAGCACCGTCTCGCGCCGCGCCGGATCTTCCTTGAGCTTCCAGGGCGCCTGGTCCGACAGGTACTTGTTGGCCTCGGCGACGACCTTCATCGCCTCCGACAGCGCCGCCTTCTGCTGCGAGCGGCCGAGCAGCTCGCCGATGGGCGCGAACGCCGCCTGCGAGGCGTCGAGCACGGCGTGGTCGGCCGCGAGCAGCTCGCCCGGCCCGGGGATGACGCCGATGTTCTTGTGCACCATCGACACGGTCCGGTTGACCAGGTTGCCCCAGGCGCCGACCAGCTCGGTGTTGTTGCGGGTGACGAACTGCTCCCAGGTGAAGTCGGTGTCGCTGCTCTCCGGCCCCGCTGCGGCCAGGTAGTAGCGCAGCGCGTCCGCGCCGTACCGCTCGAGCACGTCTCGTACGTAGATCACGACGGAACGGCTGCTGGAGAACTTCTTGCCCTCCATCGTGAGGAACTCGCTGCTGACGACCTCCGAGGGCAGCTGCAGCTCGCCGTACGGGCCGCCTCGCGCGCCCAGCAGGATCGACGGCCAGATGACGGAGTGGAAGACGACGTTGTCCTTGCCCATGAAGTAGCGGCTGTCGCCGGAGCCGTCCCAGAACGGCCGCCACGCCTCGGGGTCGCCGGTGCGCCGGGCCCACTCGACGCTCGCCGACAGGTAGCCGATGACCGCGTCGAACCAGACGTAGAGGCGTTTGGGGGCGCGGTGGGTTGAGTCGAGGCCCCAGCCGGGCAACGGGATGGGCACGCCCCAGTCGAGGTCGCGGCTGATCGCCCTGGGCTTGAGGTCGTCGAGCAGGTTGGCGGAGAACTTCAGGACGTTGGGTCGCCAGTCCGTACGCGTCTGCAGCCAGCCGCCCAGCTGCTCGGCGAAGGCCGGCAGGTCCAGGAAGAACTGCGCGGACTCCACGAACTGCGGCGCCCTGCCGTCGATCTTGGACCGGGGGTTGATCCGGTCCTGCGGGTCGAGCTGGTTGCCGCAGTTGTCGCACTGGTCGCCGCGGGCACCGTCGTAGGCGCAGATCGGGCAGGTGCCCTCGACGTAGCGGTCGGGCAGGCCGCGGCCGGTCGACGGGTCGATCGCCGACAGCTGCGAGCGCTCGGCGATGTAGCCGTTGCCGTGCAGCGAGGTGAACATCTGCTGCACAACGGCGTAGTGGTTGCGGGTGGTGGTGCGGGTGAACAGGTCGTAGGTGAGCCCGAGCCCCTGCAGGTCCTCGGCGATCACCCGGTTGTAGCGGTCGGCGAGCTCGCGCGCGCTCACGCCCTCCCGGTCGGCCTGGACCTGGATCGGCGTGCCGTGCTCGTCGGTGCCGCTGACCATGAGCACGTTGTTGCCCGCCATGCGCTGGTAGCGGCTGAAGACGTCTGAGGGCACGCCGAAGCCGGCGACGTGGCCGATGTGACGAGGGCCGTTGGCGTAGGGCCAGGCGACCGCGGTGAGCACGTTGCGGGACATGCCGATCAGCCTAGTGACGCCACCCTGCGCCGATCATGGAGTTGTGGCACGGGTCGCACGCTCAAAGGGCGTGCCACAACTTCATGATCAGCGGGGTTTGTGGGCGACGACCGCGTCGTAGACGTCGCGCTTGGGTAGGCCGGTCTCGCTCGCCACGGCCACGATCGCCTCCTTGCGCGTGAGCCCGGCGGCCTCACGCACGCCGACCTGGCGCATCAGCTCGCCCGGGGTCAGCTCCACGACCGGCTCCGGCGCCCCCTCGAGCACGAGCGTGACCTCACCGCGTACGCCGGCGGACGCCCACGCGACGAGCTCGGGCAGCGTCCCGCGTACGACCTCCTCGTAGGTCTTGGTCAGCTCCCGGCACACGACCGCCCGACGGTCCGGCCCGAGGACCGAGGCCATGTCGGCCAGCGCATCGGCGAGACGGTGGGGGGCCTCGAACAGCACGGCCGTACGCCGCTCGGCCTGCAGCGTCGCCAGCCGGGCGCGGCGCTCGCCGGCCTTGCGGGGCAGGAACCCCTCGAAGCAGAAGCGGTCGGAGGCAAGACCGCTGACCGCCAGCGCGGTCGTGACCGCCGACGGCCCCGGCACGCAGGTGACCGGCAGCTCTTCGGCGGCGGCAGCGGCGACCAGTCGGTAGCCCGGGTCGGACACGGTCGGCATCCCCGCGTCGGTCACCAGGACCACCCGCAGGCCGGCCCGCAGCGCCTCCAGCAGCTCCGGGGTGCGCTGGGTCTCGTTGCCCTCGAAGTAGCTCACGACCCGACCGGTCAGCGTGATGTCGAGGTCGGCACACAGCCGATGCAGCCGACGGGTGTCCTCGGCTGCGATGAGCTCGGCGCCGGCGAGCGCCGCGACCAGGCGGGGGCTGGCGTCGTCGGAGCGCCCGATCGGCGCACCGGCGAGGACGAGGGGCACGCTCCAGTGTCACGCACGACCGGCTCCCGCCTCGTACGCTTCACACCATGACCGCGACGCTCGAGGCCGCTCCGGCGCGCCCGGCCCCGCCCCGCTCCACCGCGATGGACTGGCGCACCCGCATCCTGCCGCCGACGGACGGGCGCGGCGGCTGGCTCGCGACGCTCGCCGTGGGCCTGCTCGCAGGCCTGCTCAGAGTCGTACGCCTCGACATCCCGGCAGGCCGGATCTTCGACGAGATCTACTACGTCTGCGACGCCCAGAACCTCATCCGCTATGGCGTGGAGGTGGCGACCGCCGGCGGCGACCCGGCCATCCAGGCCAGCTGCGAGCCAACCGGGATGCCCGGCTTCATCGTCCATCCGCCGCGGGGCAAGTGGGCGATCAGCCTGGGCATCAGGGCCTTCGGCACCAACGAGTTCGGCTGGCGCATCGCCGCGGCGGTCGTCGGCACGCTCATGATCGTGGCGCTCGTGCGCGTGACCCGGCGGATGACCGGCTCGACCACGCTGGCCTGCCTGGCCGGCATCCTGCTGTCGCTGGACGGGCTGCACTTCGTGCAGAGCCGGGTCGCCATGCTCGACATCTTCGTGGCCGCATGGGTGCTGTTCGCCTTCGCCTGCCTGGTGGCAGACCGCGACGCCGTACGCCGCAGACTCGCCCGCTTCGATGACGACGCGCTCACCGGTTTCGGGCCGCGGCTCGGCCTGCGGCCGTGGCGCCTGCTCGCCGGCGTCTGCCTCGGCGCGGCTGTCGCGACCAAGTGGAGCGCGCTGTACTACGTGGCCGTCCTGCTGCTGCTCGCCTTCACCTGGGAGGTCGGCGCACGGCGTACGGCCGGCGTCCGCTCGCCTGTCCGGGCGACGGTCGTGCGCAGCTCACCGGCGCTGCTGGGCACGATGCTGGTGCTCCCGGCCGCGCTCTACGTGCTGTCGTGGGCCGGCTGGTTCGGCAGCGACGGCGGCTACGACCGGCAGTGGGCCCAGACCAATGAGGCGAGCGGCCTCGGCAACGTCGTGCCGGACGCGCTGCGCTCCTGGTGGCAGTACCACCGGGAGATCTACGGGTTCCACAGCAACCTGTCGACCCCGCACAACTACCAGTCGCACCCGGCCGGCTGGCTCGCGCTGGCCCGACCCGTCTCCTACTACTACCCGGCCGGCGTCGGACCCGGTCGCTACGGCTGCGAGGCCGCCAGCTGCTCGCGCGAGGTGCTGGCGATCGGCACCCCGGCGATCTGGTGGGCCGGCGCAGCGGTGCTGCTCGCGATGCTGTGGCTCTGGGTCAGCCGGCGCGACTGGCGCGGCGCCGCGGTCCTCGCCATGGCCCTGACCGCGATCGTGCCGTGGATCCGCGACGACCTCGACAGTCGCACGATGTTCCTGTTCTACGCCCTGCCGGCCGTGCCGTTCCTGTGTCTGGGGCTGGCCCTGGTCGCCGGCTGGGCGCTCGGCGGGGCCGGGGCCTCACTGCGCCGACGCCGGACCGCCGCGATCGGGATCGGCGTCTACGTCTCGCTCGTGATCCTGAACTTCGCCTACCTCTATCCGGTGCTGGCTGCGCAGACCCTGCCGTACGCCTCGTGGCGCTCGCGGATGTGGTTCAGCAGCTGGATCTGACGGAACGGCCCAGCCGGTCGTCGCGTCCAACGCTGACCTGACGTCCTGGCCCCCCGGAGGCCCCCGTGATCACGACCGCTCCACACCCGCGCCGCATGGCCTTGCTTGTCGGCGCGGCCGCCCTGGTCCTCGCCACCGGCACCGCCGTGGCCGTCACGCAGTCCGGCTCGAGCACCACGCCCGCAGCGTCATCGATGAGCCTGCGGCTGTCGGACGGCAGCGTCGCCGCCTCTTGCGCGATCTTCAGTCCAGAGTTCCTGCGCGACATGTCACCGGCCTTCGCCGGCACCGTCAGCAACGTGGACGACTCCCAGGTCGTCCTGCAGGTCGACCGGTGGTACGCCGGGGGACCGGCCGACACCGTCGTGCTCACCCGCCCGGCCAGCACCAGCAGCGCCTCGCTCGACGGCGTCGACTTCCGCTCCGGCGAGCGCTACCTGGTGACTGCGGCCAGTGGCCAGGTCAACGGCTGCGGCTACAGCGGCCCAGCGACCGCTGAGCTGACCGCGGCCTTCGAGCAGGCCTTTGCGAGATGAACGGGTGGAGCTGAGGGGATTCGAACCCCTGACCCCCTCGATGCGAACGAGGTGCGCTACCGGACTGCGCCACAGCCCCGCGAGCCGTAGCCCGTCGGACGGCGAAACGCTACCAGTCGCCGGCAGCCCGTCGCTGCTCGAGGATCTCGTCGAGCTCGGGCCCCTGGTCGTCGATCCCGAGCTCGCGCTCGGCGGCAGCGACGCCGTCGGACCACTCGCCCGGGCGGGTCAGGTCCAGCACCCGGCGGGGGGCGGTCGGGGCGGTGACGTAGCCCGGGAGCGGGACGGGAACGGGCGCCCATGGCTCACCGACGGCCCCGCGCACGGGCACGACCACGAGCGGGCCGACGCGCGCCGGCATCCGGTCGGGGATGCCGGCGACCCGACCGGGCGGGGCGTAGCGCACCGACGCGGGCGCCGCAGCGCGGGCGGCAGGACGCGCAACAGCCGGGCGTGCAGCGGGGTGGTCGACTGCGGGGCGGTCAGCTGCGGGGCGTACGGCTGCGCGCGGGGGCCGGGCGGCGGCCCGCAGCGGGACCCGCTCGCCGAGCGCGTCACGCCACTCCCGCTCGGCCCGAAGCACCGTCTGATGGCGCAGGTAGCCGACGTAGGCGACGAGCAGCAGGTCGACGAGGACGTGCAGCACCAGCAGCCATCCCGGACCGACGAGGCCGGCACCCAGCAGCAGCAGCGCCAGCCCGGACAGCGCGAGCAGTACCCGGCGGCGACGGGCGGCTGTCGAGACGCCGACCCGAGGCGCAGCAGGGACGCGAGCGGGCGCGGGCTCGACGTTGTCGACGATCTCGGGCTCGCGGTCCAGGCCGTCGCGCCGGGACAGCACGCGCATCGCGTCATGGAACTTGTCGACGGTGCTGAGCGCGCGACCCGAGTCGTGCGAGCGCAGCGCCATCGGCACGAGCACGGCGAGCCAGGCACCGACGATGACGAGAAGGATCAGACCGCTGCCCACAGTGGTTCAAAGTAGTCAGCGCGACCGGGCCCGTCCCGGTGGCGCGCCGCAGACGCGGCAGAGTTTCGGCCACGGCCGAGCAAGATCTTCGGGGAGTACACAGGGTGGGC
>JBBPYI010000248.1:0-9006 GCA_038200075.1 Mycobacteriales bacterium | reverse complement strand
TAGCCGCCGACGCCTGGCAGCGTCCGGGTCAGCGCCCCCATGGGGAGCCCGAGGAAGAGCCAGTCGGGTCCGTCGTACTCGTCCTCGCGGAGCGGCAGGCCGCGACCTCTGCGATGGGCTTCGGGGGGGTGGTGCACGCCCTGGCCGACGAGGTCGCGACCGGCCGCACCCCTGCCGACCTCGACGTCCTCGTCGCCCGGCTCGACACGGTCTGGGACCAGCTGGCCTATGACGCGCCCTGGCAGTCTGCGCAGCAGCACGAGCACGCCCGCGAGGCGCTGCGCCGCTTCCTGGTCTGGCACAGCGCCCACCGCGACCGTGAGCTGGTCGCGACCGAGATCGGCTTCGCTGTCGAGTTGGAGGTGCCAGGCGGGACGGTGGTGCTGCGCGGCTTCATGGACCGCGTCGAGCTCGATCGCGACGGTCGGGTCCACGTCGTCGACCTCAAGACCGGCAAGACACCCGTCACCAGGCGGGGGATCGACGAGCACGCGCAGCTCGGCACCTACCAGGTGGCCGTTCGCGAGGGGGCTCTGGACGGTGTGGAGCTGGGCACGGCAGACACCGCCGGGCCGGGTCGACCCGAGGTGGGCGGCGCCGAGCTGGTCATGCTGCGCATCGCCGACTCCGACGCCCCGATGGCCGGGCCCAAGGTGCAGGGCCAAGGTGCTCTGGAGCCGTCGCCGTCCTGGGTCGAGACCCTCCTGGACACCGCGGTGCGTCGGGTGCTGGGCGAGAGCTTTCCCCCGACCCCGCAGGAGCACTGCGGGCGGTGCGCCTTCCGCACCTGCTGCCCGGCGCAGCCCGAGGGCCGACAGGTGGTCACGTGAGCCGGGTGCTGGTGCCGGCGGACCTGCGCGAGCTGGTCGGCATCCCCTTCAGCGACGAGCAGCTCGCGGCCGCCGCTGCCCCCCTCGAGCCCGGCCTGATCGTCGCTGGCGCCGGGTCGGGCAAGACCTCGGTCATGGCGGCCCGGGTCGTCTGGCTGGTCGCCACAGGTCAGGTCGCGCCGGATCAGGTGCTCGGGCTGACGTTCACCAACAAGGCGGCTGCCGAGCTGGCCGGTCGGCTGCGCACTGCGCTGGCCCGCGCCGGCGTCACCGTCACCGGACCGGCCGTGACGGCTGAGCCGCCGGGTGAGCCGGTCGTGTCGACTTATCACGCCTTCGCCGGCCGGCTGGTCACCGAGCACGGGCTGCGTCTGGGCGTCGAGCCGAGGTCGCGGTTGCTGGCTGATGCGACGCGCTACCAGCTCGCAGCGCGTGTGCTGCGTCGCCACCGCGGGGCGGTGACGCACCTGACGAGTCCGCTGTCGATGCTGGTCGGTGATCTTGTCAGCCTGGAGTCCGAGCTGTCCGAGCACCTCGTCACACCCGGGGAGCTGCTGGCGTGGGACGCCGCCTGGCTGCGGCGCCTGGAGGACGAGTGCGCGGGGTTCGAGGGGGTCAAGGGGAGCAAGGGACACTGCGACGAGCTGCGCAAGATGGCTGCCGCGGTGCGCCGGCGCGGTGAGTTGACCGCTTTGGTGCAGTCCTACCGGCGCGCCAAGACCGACCTGGATGCCCTCGACTTCGGTGACCAGGTCGCGCTGGCCGCCCGGCTCGCCGAGACGGTGCCGGAGGTCGGCGCGAGCGAGCGTGAGCGCTTCACGGTGGTGCTGCTGGACGAGTACCAGGACACCAGCGTGGCTCAGCGCCGTCTGCTGGTCGGGCTGTTCGGCGGTGGCCACCCGGTCACGGCGGTCGGCGATCCGTGCCAGGCCATCTACGGCTGGCGCGGCGCCGCGGTCTCCAACCTCGACGGCTTCCCCGAGCACTTCCCCCAGCGCGGCGGACGGCCGGCTACGACCTTCGCCCTGGCGGTCAACCAGCGCTCCGGCGGGCGGCTGCTCGCCCTGGCCAACGACGTCGCCGCGCCCCTGCGCCGGCGCCACCGGGTCGTGGAGCTGCAGGCGCCACCGGACAAGGCAGAGCTGGGCCGGACCGTCGTCGCCCTGCACACCAGCTGGGCGCAGGAGTGCGCATGGGTGGCCGAGCAGATCAAAGCCGCCGTCGACGCCGGCACCCCGCCAGGACAGTGCGCCGTGCTCGTACGCGCCCGCAGCGACTTCGCCGACCTCTACGCCGCGTTGACGGCCGTCGACCTGCCGGTCGAGGTCGTGGGTCTGGGCGGGCTGCTGTCGCTGCCCGAGGTCGCTGACGTACTCGCCGTCCTGCAGATCCTGGACGACCCGACGGCCAACGCCCCACTGGTGCGGCTGCTGACCGGTCCGCGCTGGCGCCTCGGGGTGCGCGATCTCGCGGTGCTGGGCCGGCGGGCCCGCGACGTGCTCAGGGCTGACGCCGAAGGTGGTCCCGAGGGCGGCCCGGGCCGCGGCGAGGCCGACGCGCTCGAGGCGGCTGTCGCCGGCGTGGACCCGTGCGACGTGGTCGCGCTGTCCGACGCGCTGGACCGCCCCGGCCATGAGGGCTGGTCGGTGCCTGCGCTGCAACGGGTCACGGCGCTCAACGCCGAGCTGCGGCTGCTGCGGGCTGCCAGAGACGAGCCGCTGCTTGACCTGGTGCACCGGGTCATCGAGGTCACCGGCCTCGACGTGGAGCTGGCGGCCTCGCCTGAGGCGGTGCAGGCCCGTCGGCGCGAGACGCTGTCGGCGTTCCTCGACGTCGTGGCGGACTTCAGCGACCTCGACGGCGAGAGCAGCCTGAGCTCGTTTCTGGCCTTCCTGGCCGCTGCGCAGGAGCACGAGCGCGGGCTGGACGCCGTCAGCCCCACCGGCGCCGATGCGGTCTCCCTGCTCACCGCCCATCGCGCCAAGGGCCTGGAGTGGGACGTCGTGGCCTGCCCCGACCTGACCGCCAAGGTCTTCCCCTCGGCCACGCTGCGTGGCGGCTGGACCACCACTGCCGCCGTGCTCCCCGCGCCGCTGCGTGGGGACGCCGCGGATCAACCGGAGCTGTCCGGCTACGACAAGGTCGACCTCAAGGCCTACGTGCAGGACTGCCGCGACCACCTCGAGCGCGAGGAGCGCCGGCTGGGCTATGTCGCCTTCACCCGGGCCCGCCACACCCTCATCGGCAGCGGACACTGGTGGGGCCCGACGCAGAAGAAGCCGCGCGGGCCCTCGCCGTTCCTGCTCGAGCTCCAGGCCCACGCGACGGCCGGCGGGGGCGAGGTCGCGCTCTGGTCCGACCCTCCACCCGAGACGAGCAACCCGGCGCTCACCGCACCCGTGGAGCACCCGTGGCCGGCGCCGTACGCCCCGGAGACCTACGCCGCGCGACGGGCGGCTGCCGACGACGTCCTCGCCGATCTGGCGTCCTTGGGAGCCGGACTCGCGCTGCCGCCCGATGACCTGACCGGCCTGAGTCGCTGGGAGCGCGACCAGCTCGACCGCTTCGACCGCGAGGCCCAGCTGCTGCTGCAGGAGGAGCTGGCCGCGCGCCGCGGGGTGCGTGAGGTGGCCCTGCCGACCGCGCTGTCGGCCAGCCAGCTGCTGCGCCTGCAGGCCGACCCGGACGCCTTCGCCCGCGAGCTGGCCCGACCCCTGCCGCGTCGGCCCGCCCCGGCGGCGGCGCGCGGCACCCGCTTCCACGCCTGGGTCGAGGCGCTGTTCGGCGAGCGCCCGCTGCTGGACCCCGACGAGCTGCCCGGCGCCTCCGACGACGGCTTCGCCGACAACGCTGAGATGCTGGCGCTGCAGGAGGCCTTCCTCGCCACGCCGTACGCCGCTCGGGCCCCGCACCGGGTCGAGGCGGCCTTCGACCTGCCGCTGGCCGGCCGGGTCGTGCGCGGCCGCATCGACGCCGTCTACGACCTCGGGGGTGGTCGCTGGGAGGTCGTCGACTGGAAGACCGGGCGTGAGAGCGCCGACCCGCTGCAGCTGGCGGTCTACCGGCTGGCCTGGTCCCGCCTGGCGGGGGTCGAGCCCAGCGCCGTCGACGCCGTGTTCCTCTACGTCGCCACCGGCACGGTCGTGCGCTACGGCGAGGACCTGCCCGGCGAGCGGGAGCTGGCCGCGCTGCTGACCGGCCCGGTGGAGACGGAGATCCTGACGCTGCTGTAGAGGCGTGGGAAGGAAACGGTCGGGTTAGGACGAATGGACTCCCGTTCGTACACGCACCTGACCCTGCGGAGGCATCACATGGCACGGATCGCTGTCGGCAACGAGAACAGCGCCCCTATCGAGCTGCAGTACGAGGACCACGGCTCGGGGCGGCCGATCGTCCTGATCCACGGCTGGCCGTTGTCGGTCCGTCCGTGGGAGGCGCAGATCCCCGCGCTGGTCGAGGCCGGCTACCGCGTCATCGCCTAAGACCGACGCGGCTTCGGCGAGAGCTCGCAGCCGACGACCGACTACGACACGCTCGCCAAGGACCTCGACGTCCTGCTCGCCGAGCTGGACCTGACCGACGTCACCCTCGTCGGCTTCTCGATGGGTGGCGGCGAGGTTGCGCGCGACCTCGGCACCTACGGCGACTCGCGCATCAAGCAGGCCGTGCTCGCCTCGGCCGTGCGGCCGTTCCTCTACAAGAGCGACGACAACCCTGACAGCGGCCTGGACGACGCGACCATCGAGGAGTTCGAGACCGGCGTGAAGACCGACCGCCCGGCCTTCCTCGACGGCTTCGTCGAGGCGTTCACCTCTGCCGGTGACAAGACCGACCTGGTCAGCAAGCCCACCAAGGACTACATGTGGGGGATCGCCGTCAAGGCCTCGCCCAAGGCCACGCTGGACTGCATCGCGGCGTTCGGCCGTACCGACTTCCGTGGCGATGTCGACAAGATCGACGTCCCCACCCTGGTCATCCACGGCAACAGCGACGGCGTCGTGCCGTTCGAGATCTCCGGCAAGAGGCCCGCCGAGCTGATCAAGAACTCCACCCTGCACGTCGTCAAGGGCGGCCCGCACGGGATCAACGCCTCGCATGCGCAGGAGTTCAACTCCGCGCTGCTGGACTTCCTGAAGAGCTAGTCGCTGCACGATCAAGGGGCGGGACCGCCGTTGGGGTCCCGCCCCTTCTCGCGTCAGTGCACGAGCTCGGTCAGGTCCTTGACCCCCGGATCGCCGGCCTCCGCCGTGTAGTCCGCGGGGGAGGTGGCGTCGACGCCATCGGTGACGCGACCACGCAGCAGCAGCGTCCCGACGACGCAGACGATCAGGTTCGCCAGGGTTGCCAGCGCCCCGGCGTAGATCGTGGTCTTGGTGTCGAGGCCCAGCTCCGACAGCGGGAACCCGGAGCCGCCGAAGTGCTGCTTGGTCACCGTCACGGTTCCGTCAGCCGCGAAGAGCTTCTGCGGGATCTGGTAGAGCGTCCAGAACCCGACCGCCATGCCGGCGGCCCACCCGGCGATGACCGCCTTGGAGTGCAGCCACCGGGTGTAGAGCCCGATCGCCACCGCCGGCAGGGTCTGCAGGACGAGCACCCCGCCGATGAGCTGCAGGTCGATCGAGAACTGCGGGTCGAGCGCGAGGATCGCGACCAGCGCACCGATCTTGACGACCAGCGAGGCGAGCTTGCTGCTGCGGGCCTCCTGCTTGGGGGTGGCGTCAGGGTTCAGGTACTCCTTGTAGATGTTGCGCGTCCACAGGTTCGCCGCCGCGATCGACATGATGGCGGCCGGCACCAGCGCGCCGATGCCGATCGCGGCGAAGGCGACCCCGGCGAACCAGTCCGGGAACTGCTGGTCGAACAGCAGGGGTACGACGGTGTTGCCGTCCGGCTTGCCGTTGCTGCCGACCAGCGGCTTCACGCCCGAGGCGATGGCCATGTAGCCCAGCAGCGCTAGCAACCCCAGCACAAAGGTGTACGCCGGCAGCGCCGCCATGTTCTTCTTCACCGTGTCCCGGCTCTTGGCGGCGAAGACACCGGTCAGCGAGTGCGGATAGAGAAACAGCGCGAGGGCCGAGCCGAGCGCGAGGGTGGCGTACTGCAGCTGCGCCGGGCCTCCGAGCACGATGCCGTCACCCGGGTTGGGGCTCTCGGCGAACTTCTTCTCCGCCGCGGCGAAGATGACGTCGAAACCGCCGAGCTTGTAGGGGATCACAACCACCGCCACGAGCACCACGATGTAGATCAGGGTGTCCTTGACGAAGGCGATCAGCGCCGGTGCCCGCAGCCCGGAGTTGTAGGTGTAGGCCGCCAGGATGGTGAAGGCGATGATGATCGGGACATGCCCGGTCACGCCCATCGCCTTGAGGACCGCCTCGATCCCGACGAGCTGCAGGGCGATGTACGGCATCGTCGCGACGATTCCCGTCAGGGCGACGAGCAGCGCCAGCGTGGGGGAGCCGGACCGGGCGCGAACGAAGTCGGCGGGGGTCACGAAGCCGTGCACGTGGCTCACCGACCACATCCGAGCCAGGACGAAGAACACGATCGGATAGACCACGATGGTGTACGGGACGGCGAAGAACCCGATGGCGCCTGCCCCGAACACCAGTGCCGGGACAGCGACGAAGGTGTAGGCGGTGTAGAGGTCGCCGCCGATGAGGAACCAGGTGATCCAGCCGCCGAAGCTACGGCCACCCAGGCCCCACTCGTCCAGGCTCTCCAGACTCTCTCCGCGGCGCCAACGGCTGGCGAAGAAGCCCAGCGCGCTGACCGCGAGGAACAGCACGGTGAAGACCGCGAGCTCGGTGCCCTTGATGCCGTCCATGTCAGCGCCTCCGGCTCGCGCGGTAGACCGCATAGGTGCACACGACGCCGACCGAGATGGCCGCCAGCTGGTACCAGTAGAAGAACGGCACCCCGGCGATCTCAGGGGTGACCCGGTTGTAGAGCGGTGGGTAGAGCGTCACGAGCAACGGCAGCAGCAGCAGCCAGTTCCACGGGCTCTTGTCCGACCGGGGTGGAGGTCGGTCCCTTCCGGTGCGCGGTGGTTGCTGACCGATGGACATGCCGGCCTCCCTCGGTCCGGGCGCGGTCGGCGCCCGTGGTGTCGCCCGTGCGTGCGGTGACCGTTGTACTCCCTGCCGTCAGGTTTGCGCCGCCCCGCCGCTCCGGCACCGAGAACGGCGGCGCGGGGTCGCCTACAGCTCGATGAGCAGGCCTCGGTGATCGGAGACCGCGAGCTCGGGCGACTCCACCGAGGTGATGGCCGGCAGCTCGCCGGAGCCCAGGACGTGGTCGAGCTGGATCTTGGGATCCCAGGCGGGGTAGGTCGCGACCTTGGCGAGCACCCGCCACCCGGTCAGCAGTCGCGGAAACGGCGACGGCATGTTCAGGTCGCCGAGCAGCACCCGCGGCCCGGGGAGCGCGGCCAGGTCGGCGGTCAGGGTGCGCAGCTGCTTGCCGTTCCAGACCGGCACGAACGACAGATGGGTCGTGGCGATCGTCATGACCCCGATCGGTGTCTCGACCACGGCGGCCAGCCCGACGCGCGGCTCGTCCTTGAGCCAGATCACCTGCTTGCTGCCCGGCAGCACGATCGGCGAGCGCACGGGGGCCGCGGACAGCCGCGTCACATGCCACGACCGGACGGGATAGCGGGAGACCAGACCGATGCCGTACGCCGCCTCCGTGCCGTCTGTGTCGGCGTCGACGGCGGCGCGCCAGTCGAAGCCGGGGGTGCCGATCAGCGCGGGCACGAAGCGCCAGTGCGGGGTGTCCATCGCGTCGGCGACCTGACGGGTCAGATCGGCCGAGTGCGAGCGCGGCTGGGAGCGGTCGACCTCCTGGAGTCCGACGACGTCGGCGCGCAGCGCCTGCACCGCCTCGGTGAGCCGCGCCGGGGTCACGGCCCGGTCGGACAGGGACATGCCGTTGAGCAGGTTCAGGGTCGCAAGGCGCACTGGCGCAACGCTAACGGCAGGTCAACCGGACAGCTGGGCGGCCACGGGCGCAGGCAGACCGGCCAGGTCCTCGCCGGCTTCGCCCAGCCGCAGCCGCCAGCCGGTCAGCCCCGTCAGGACCCCGCGCGCGGGGTCGACCAGCAGACACGACAGGCTCAGCGCGCCGTGCAGCAGCACCGCTCCCTCGCCTTCGACCCCCCACTGCCGGGCCTCACGCTCAGGCACCTCGGCGAGGGCGGCGAGCACCCCTGCCAGCTGCCCGACGGCGATCGAGTCCAGCTGTGCAGCAGGCGATCCGGGCAGCAGTGGTGAGGCGGTGAACGGTGTCTGGCCGTCCGGCATGACCCCGATGAAGCGCGGGACCGCGACGGGCACCGGCAGGCGGGTGCGCAGCTCCGGCAGGGCCCGCACCAGCACCGCCAGTCGCTCGGCGCCGGCGGGCGCGAGCGGCAGGCGGAAGACCTCGTCGCCCCCCGCCAGGACGGCTTCGTCGTCGTGCACCGCGAGCGAGCGCAGCTCGACGCCAGGGCGCGCCTGGGCCACCAGCCGCTCCAGCCGGCTCACGCCAGGTGCTCCAGCAGCAACTCCGCCAAGGCGTCCGGTGCCTGCTCCGGAACCCAGTGGCTGACTCCCGCCAGCACCTCGAAGCGGTACGGCCCGCTGACGTACGCCGCGGTCGCCTCCGCGCCGTGCCGGCCGAGAGCGTGGTCCCCGTCGGACCAGACGTGCAGCGTCGGAACGGCGACCGGGCCCAGGCCCTCCAGGTCGGCGCGGGACTGCGCCCGGGAGTAGTTCAGCGCCGCCGTCATCGCGCCGGGCTCGCGCAGCCGCGCGACGTACCGCTCGGCGTCCACGGTCGGCACCCCGCCGAAGACGGTGAGCAGCTCACCGGCCAGCATCCGCTGCTCGGTCGCCGGATCGTGCCAGTCCCGCATGTACTGCGAGCGCCGACGCTGGTCGGCGTCATGGGTGAGCGCTTCGACGAAGGCCAGCGGATGCGGTACCGACACGGCCGTCAGGGTCCGCAGCAGCTCGGGGTGCCGGGCGGCGGTGTGCCAGGCGATCGCGGCGCCCCAGTCGTGTCCGACCAGGTGGACCGGGGCGCGGACGGCCTCGATCACCGAGACGACATCGCCTACCAGGCAGGACATCCGGTAGTCCTCTACCGCCGAGGGCCGGGCGTCGGGGGCGTAGCCGCGCCGGTCGGGGGCCAC
>JBBPYI010000247.1:0-8875 GCA_038200075.1 Mycobacteriales bacterium | reverse complement strand
TCCATTTCCTGGATGTCGTTGGGCACGATGATGCAGCAGACACAGCGCTCGGCCTGCGCGATGCGCATTGCGCGGTCCACCAAATGGCGCATCTGCGACGGCGTGGTGACCATATGCACGTACTCGTGCGCGACGTCCTTGAACAGTGTCACGAGATCGACTTCCTGCTGGTAGTTGCCGCCCAATGCGGCGCGCGCCTGCTGGCCGACGATCGCGACCACCGGCTGGTGATCGAGCTTGGCGTCGTACAGGCCGTTGAGCAGGTGGATGGCGCCGGGCCCGGAAGTGGCCATGCAGACAGCCACCTTGCCGGTGAACTTGGCGTAGCCGACCGCTTCGAACGCGGCCATCTCCTCATGCCTGGCCTGGGTGAACACGGGCTGGTTGTCGGCATGTCCGAACGCGGCGATGATCCCGTTGATGCCATCGCCCGGGTAGCCGAACACCCGCTCGACCCCCCAGTCGCGAAGACGCTCGAGCAGGTAGTCGGCAACGGTCTGGCTCACGGGGCGCTCCTTGCATCAGGTGCAGCGGTCGGCGGCAGTCGGCCGTGGTGACGCATGCGATCCGACCTCGTGACGGTCCCCGCTGACCGGTGATGTATGCGTGCGCACATGCATCGGGGCGGGCCGCTAGCGGCTGTCGCGACCGATCACCCCACCGGTGACTGCGTACGACGCCCTTCGCGCTGCGGGGGGCACCGACGGCGTCTCTGGCGCAGTGAGAGGCGACGGCTCGACCCGCAGCACGCGCGCGAGCCAGCCGGGCAGCCACCAGTTCCAGCGGCCGAACAGGGTCACGAGGGCCGGCACCAGCAGCGCCCGGACGACCGTGGCGTCGATGAGGATGCCCACGCCCAGCGCGGTGCCGAGCACCTTGATGTCGGTGCCGGGCGCCGAGGCCAGCGCGGCGAAGGCGAAGAACAAGATGAGCGCCGCCGAGGTCACCAGCCGTCCGGTGCGGCCCAGCCCGGTCACGACGGCGATCGAGGTGGAGCCGGTCTTGTCGTACTCCTCGCGCATCCGGGCCAGGATGAACACCTCGTAGTCCATCGACAGTCCGAACAGGAAGGCGAAGATCAGCACCGGCAGCCAGAAGGTGATGGCGCCGGTGGGCGACACCCCGAACAGCGCGCCCGAGCCGTGCCCCTGCTGCCAGAAGAACGTCACGACGCCGAAGACCGCCGAGAGCGAGACGAGGTTGAGCAGCACGGCCTTGAGCGGCAGCAGCACCGACCGGAAGGTGCGCACCAGCAGCAGGAACGTCACGACGGCGATCAGGGCCAGGACGTACGGGAAGTTGTCGTAGACGGCGTTGAAGTAGTCCTCCACCGTCGCGCCCGCGCCGGTCACCCCGACCGGTCCGTCGACGGCCTGCTCCACCGCCGCGCGCACCCGCTCGACCACGGCCGTGCCGTCGCTGTCGACGGTCTCGCGGGTCGGCAGGACGTCCAGCAATGCGGTGTCGCCGCGGGTGCCGCCGACCGCGGCGCTGTAGACGCCGTCGAGTCCGCGGGTCGCGGCGACGGCCGCCTGCTCCTGGCCCGCGGGGACGACGACGGTGATGGGGGTCAGGACCCCTGGCGCCACCCCGCTGTCGCGCAGCTCCCCGAGGGCGTCGAAGGCTGGGCCGCTGCGAGCCAGCGAGGCGATGTCGGACTGGCCGATCTTCAGCGACAGCACGGGCGCCACCATCGCGCCGAGGGCGAGCAGCGCGACGCCGGCGACGATCCAGCGACGGCGTACGACCGTGCGCGCCCACGCCGACCAGCCGCGCGCGGCGTTGCCCTCCTTGCGGATGCGCGGCCAGTCGACCCGCGGTCCGATCCCACCCAGCAGGGCCGGCAGCAGGGTGAGCACCACCGCGACGCTGACGAGCGGGATGAGCATGCCGGCCAGACCCATCGAGCGAAGGAACGGCACCGGCACGACCAGCAGCGCGACCAGGCTGATCGCCACGGTGACCCCGCTGGCGAGCACCGCGTGGCCGGCCGTACGCACCGCGATGTGCACGGCCTCGTGGTTGTCGTGGCCGTGGGCCCGCTCCTCGCGCCAGCGCGACACCACCAGCAGCGAGTAGTCGATCGCGACCCCGAGGCCGATGAGGGAGATGAGGAACTGCGCGACGAAGCTGATGTCGGTGAGATAGGTCAGCCCGAGCACCAGCAGGAACGTCGTGAGGATCGAGACGGCGGCGATCAGCAGCGGCACGAGCGCCATGAAGGACGCGAAGACGAACAGCAGCACCGCGAGTGCGCCGAGCGCCCCGATCAGGGTCTCGACCAGGACGCTTGGTCCCTCGGTGTCGCCGCCGGCCGACAGCAGGTTGTACGACGTGAGTCCCGCAGACAGACCGACCTGCTGCGCCGCGGCCTGCACGGTGGGCAGCAGCCGGGTCTCGACGCCCGGCCCGAAGCTGGCCGGCAGGGGGCCCTGCACCAGCGCGAAGGCCGTCCGGCCGTCCGGTGAGGTGAAGCGGGCATCGCCGCTGCTGGCCCGGTCGACGACGCGGACCTCCGGCAGCGCGGTGCGCACCGCAGCGAAGACGCTGTCGACGTCGTCCTGCCGACCGGCGACGGTGTCTGCCTCGGGCACGGTCACGACCGGGATGAAGGTGTCGAAGGAGCTGACGCCGTAGTCGCGCACCAGCTGCTGCTCGGCCTGGTAGCCGGGCTGGCCGGGAAGGGAGAAGTCGAAGGTCAGGCGCTCACCGACGCGGCCGGCGGCGGCGGCCCCGGCGATGACGACGAGAAGCCAGAAGAGCCCGACGAGTCGGCGGTGACGCAGGACGAACCCGGTCAGCGTGTCCATGGGGGGCTCCTTGTGGCGAGGGTCAGGTTCAAGCGTCGAGACGGTAGAGCGCTACATGGTGTAGGTCTACACTACCTAAGTGAACTCCTCGTGCGGGCCGCCCTGGGGGTCCGGTGGTCCACCGTGGGGTGGTGGCTGTCCGGTCGGATCGCAGTCTGACCAGCTCGACCCGTCCCTGCTGCCGGACGAGCGGCTTCCCGCAGCGCTGCTGGGTGCCCTGCGTCGTTTCGGACCAGCCTGGGGCCGCTGGGTGCGCCTGCAGCTCACCGACCCCCGGCTCAGCCCGGAGCGACTGCAGCTGCTGGGAGCGCTGGCGCAGGCCGACCGGCCGCTGATGATGCGCGAGGTCACCGCCCGGCTCGGCACGACGCCCCGCGCCGTCACGGCCCTGGTCGATGGCTTGGAGGGTGACGAGCTGGTGCGCCGCTCGGCCCACCCCACCGACCGGCGGTCCGTCCTGGTCGAGCTCACCACGGCCGGCACGTCCCTGCTGCACGACGCGGGCGCAGGGCTGGGTCGGGCGGCCGAGGTCTTCGGCGTGCTCGCCGCCGCCGACCAGCGCACCCTGCTGGACCTGCTGGGCCGGCTGACGGTGGCGCTCGCCGAGCAGGAACCTGCCCACGCGAGTCGCCAGCCACCGGCCGACGCCGGGACCTAGCCCGGCACGGGGCCGGCCACGACAGCGACATCACCATCGCCCACCACGGCGCCGGCTGCCGGGTGCTGGTCGACCTGCCGATCGCGCCGCGACCGGCGTCAGACCAGCACGTCGTACGCCAGTCGCAGCACCAGTGCGCCGACGACGACCACGAACACCCGGCGCACCCAGGCCGAGCCACGGCGTACGGCCAGCCGCGCGCCGATCTGGCTGCCGGTGAGATTGGCCGCGGCCATCGCCGCGCCCAGCGTCCACAGCACGTGCCCGCCGTAGGCGAACAGCGCGAGAGCCGCGAGGTTGGTCATGGTGTTGACGATCTTGGCGGTCGCGCTGGCGTGCAGGAACGACAAGCCCACCGCGCCGACGAGCAGGAAGACCAGGAAGCTGCCGGTGCCGGGCCCGACGAAGCCGTCGTAGAAGCCGATCGCCGCCCCGCCGACGACCGCGACCGCCTGCTGCGCGCGAGCCGTCAGCCGCAGCTGCTCCACCTCGCCCAGCGCCGGCCGGGCGAGCGTGTAGCCGAGGACCGCGATCAAGGCGACCAGCACCACCGGCTTGAGGAGTGCGCTGCCGACCTGCGTCGCCAGCAGCGCGCCGAGCCCGGCGCCGGCGAACGCCGAGCCGGCCATGAGGGCAGCCGTACGCCGGTCGATGGTGACGCGGCGCTGATAGGTGACGGCCGCCGACGCCGTCCCCACCACCGAGGCCAGCTTGTTGGTCCCGAGCAGGGCGACGACGGGCGCTTGCGGCAGCACCACCAGCAGGGCCGGCAGCTGCACCAGGCCGCCGCCCCCGACGATGGCATCCAGGCCACCGGCCACCAGGGCGAAGACGCACAGGACGAGCAGCTCCTGCAGTCCGACATCCACGCGCGCACCTGCCTCTGGTCGAGGTGCGCACCCTTCCGTACCGTCTGGGCCCGAGTGCCCCCGACCCCGCTGCCCTGGCCACCGCCGGCCCTGACGGGGAGCGGCTGGAGCTGATGTGCGACGCGCTGGGCGAGATGTACGGTGCGAAGTGCTCTGAGGAGGACTGTCACAGCATCGTCGGCATGTGCGCCGGACCTGCGGGGCAAGGACAGGGACGTCCGCCGGCACGCGGTGGACACAGAGGTCGGAGGCACCGTGACGGATCGGACACAGGACCAGGGGACGCCAGCCCCCTCGGGCGCAGCCTCGACGGGGGCCCGCCGATGGGTCGTGCCCGCCGCCTTGTTCGCGGCGGGGCTCCTGCTCGGCGGCGGCGCCGTCGCCCTGACCAACGCGAACGACAGCGAGTCGGACTCGGTCGCCGCTCCGGTCGCCTCGCCCTCGCCGTCGCTCGAGCCCTCACCGTCGCCGGCCGACCCGGCCGAGCTCAGGCTCCGCATCCCGGCCCCGTGCGTGCAGGTCGCGAAGGAGGCCGACGCGGCGTTCAAGGACGTCGACCAGCTCGCTGAGGCTGTGCGGGGGTTCGACGCCCGTGCGCTGCAGCAGTTCCTGGAGCGGTTCCAGGAGGTGCGTCCGCGCATCGAGGCGCTGTCGCAGGACTGCCAGGACCGCGCCGCCACCGGCGTGGTCGAGGGCGACGTGAACGCACCGACGCCCGTGCCCGAGCCGGCCCCCTCGACAGGGCCCTCAACAGCCCCCCCGGCAGGGCCCTCGGCCGCACCCTCGCCCGTCGCGTCGTGACCAACCGCTAGCCAGCCTGCGGAGCACGCATCACTTCCTCAGCACCCGAGGCCGGCGGCGGCCGCCTCGGGCGGGCGTACGGCCGTGGCGTCTACCGCCTGCGCTTCGTCGTCATCGGCGCCTGGTTGCTGCTGGCGTACGCCGCTGTCGCGCTCCTGCCGCCGCTGTCAGCGGGCGGTGAGGAGCTGGAAGGGTTCGCTCCGTCGACCAACCCTGCGGTGGCGAGCGAGATCCGGTCGTTCGAGATCTACGGCCTGCCCCTGATCAGCCGGGTCGCCCTGGTGCAACGGGACCCGGCCGGGCTGTCGGTCGTCACCCAGGCCGAGGCGGTGCTGCGGGCGGTGGCGGTGACGCAGGGCTCCTACGACACGCCGGTGCTCGGGGCCCTGCCGCTGCCCAACACGCTGGGCGCGTTTCCCGCCTCCAAGGAGCGGGACACCACCGTTGTCACCTTCTTGTTCAGCGACCCCCGCACCGGCTTCGCCGATCAGCAGCGGGCCGCTCAACAGCTCGCCGCGCAGATGGATCTCGGTCCCCGGGACGCCTTCGTCGGCGTCACCGGCTCCATCCCGGCGCGGGCTGAGCAGGCGCGACTGGTCAAGGACGCGCTGCCGCTCGTGGAGGTGGCGACCATCGTGGCCATCTTGTTCATCGTCGGCGTGACCTTCCGCTCGGTCGTCGCGCCGGTCGTGACGCTCGTGACGGCCGGAGTGGCCGTCGTGGTGACGCTGGGGGTGGTCGGCTACCTCGGACGGCTGCTCGGCGTGTCGGTCCCCAGCGACCTGGAACCGCTCATCGTCGCCCTGCTGCTCGGGGTGGTCGCCGACTACACGATCTTCTACCTGTCCGGACTGCGCGCCCAGGTCGCTGCGGGGCTCGACCGTCGTGAGGGGTCGCTGCGGGCGATCCGAGACGTCACGCCGATCGTCGCGGTGGCCGGGGTGACGGTCGCGGCCGGCACCGCGTCGCTGGTCGTGGCGGAGTCCGCGCTGTTCCGGGGATTCGGACCGGGCATGGCCCTCACGGTCCTGGTGGGCCTGGTTGTCGCCGTCACCCTCACCCCGGCGTTCATGGCCGTGCTGGGTCGCTGGGCCTTCTGGCCGTCGCACCCGGCTAGCCGGCCTGCCGCCGCCGCGCCGCACGCTCGGCTGACCGGTGTGGTGACCTCTCGTCGGGGCGCGCGCATCGTGATCGGGCTGTGCGTGCTGGGCCTGTCCACGGCCGCCCTGCCGCTGCTCCACCTGAACCTCGGACTGTCCTTCGTCCAGTCGCTCCCCTCCGACAGCGAGGTCGCCCGGGCGGCCAGCCAGGCCCAGCTCGGCTTCGCCTCGGGCATCCTGTCGCCGACCGAGCTGCTGCTGGAGGGCACGGACGTCGCCGACCAGAGCGAGCAGCTCGGCCGCCTCGGCGGGCTGCTGAAGCAGGAGCCCGGCGTCGCCGCGGTGCTCGGCCCCGGCGACCTGCCTGTGGACGGGACGTTCGGACTGCTGCTCGCGAAATCCGGGGACGCGGCCCGCTTCCTGGTCGTCTTCGACGCCGTCCCGCTGGGGGCGCGGGCGATCGATGACCTGGCCGCGCTGCGTGAGCGCCTGCCGGGGCTGCTGACGCGCGCCGGCGTCACCGGCGTGAGCGTGGGGGTCGCCGGGGACACCGCGCTGTCGCAGGGCGTGGTGGAGGGCACCTCCGCGGACCTGCTGCGCATCAGCACCGCGGCGCTGCTGGTCAACCTGCTGCTGCTCGTGCTGTTCCTTCGCGCCCTGGTCGCTCCGCTGATGCTGCTGGCCAGCAGCGTGCTGGCCCTCTCGGCCTCGCTGGGCCTGACGGTGCTGGTGTTCCAGGGACTGCTCGGCCAGGACGGTCTGACCTTCTACGTGCCGTTCGCCTCCGCCGTCCTGCTGGTCGCGCTGGGCTCGGACTACAACATCTTCGCGGTCGGCCACATCTGGCAGCTGGCCCGCCACCGACCGCTGCGCGACGCCGTCCGGATCGCCTCACCGGAGACGACCCGCGCCATCACGTCCGCCGGCGTGACCCTGGCCGCGAGCTTCGGGCTGCTCGCGTTGGTGCCCTTGCGGCCGTTCCGGGAGCTGGCCTTCACCCTGGCGGTGGGGATCCTGCTCGACGTCCTGATCGTTCGCAGCCTGCTGGTGCCGGCGCTGCTGACCGTGATCGGACCGGTCAGCGGCTGGCCCTGGGCGCGGCTGCAGGCGGACGAGCCGCTTCCCGAGCTCAGTCCAGGCTGACCGGCGGCACCTCATCGCCTTCGCGGCGGCGCGGCTCGCCAACGTGGTCGACGGCGTGCGGGTCCTGTGCGAGGCGCTCGCGGGAGGCGATGACCTCGTCCTCGGCCTCGGCGCGACCGACCCAGTTGGCGCCCTCGACGCTCTTGCCAGGCTCGAGGTCCTTGTAGACCTCGAAGAAGTGCTGGATCTCCAACCGGTCGAACTCCGACACGTCGCCGATGTCCTGCAGGTGCAGCTGGCGCGGGTCGCCGACGGGCACGCACAGCACCTTCTCGTCGGGTCCGGCCTCGTCGGTCATGCGGAACATGCCGAGGGCGCGGACCCGGATCAGGCAGCCGGGGAAGGTCGGCTCGTCGAGCAGCACCAACGCGTCCAGCGGATCGCCGTCGCCACCGAGGGTGTCCTCCACGAAGCCGTAGTCCGCCGGATAGCTGGTGCTGGTGAACAGCCTGCGGTCCAGTCGGATGCGGCCGGTGTGGTGGTCCATCTCGTATTTGTTGCGCTGCCCCTTCGGGATCTCGATGGTGACGTCGAACTCCACGGTGGGGCTCCTCCTGGCGGTGCGGGCTGGCGGGCTGCCTAGTCTCGCCTACACCAGATGCAGGGCACACGGAGGGCGGCGGTGACGTTGGGCACGACGCGCGGCCGCGCCGCGGTCGGGGTGCTGGCAGCCGGCGTGCTGCTCACCGGCACCGTCGCCGCCGTCGGGATGGACCAGGGGCGTACGCCGCCGGTCGCCGCACCCGCTCCCTCCCCTTCGGCGCCGCCGGTGCGCGCCGACCTGCTGCCGGCGGCGTCCGTCGATGCCCCCGTGCCGACCCTGGCCGGGCTGCAGCCGGCGGTCGCCGCCGCGCGCGCCGGCCCGGGTTTCGCGGGTGCGCTGGCGGTCTCGGTCGTCGACCCCGTCACCGGCGAGGTCGTCTACGAGCGGGGCGCGACCCTGCCCTTGCTGCCCGCCTCGACCGCCAAGATCGCCACCGCTGTCGCCGCGTTGACCGCGTTGGACCCGCAGGCCCGGCTCACCACCCGGGTGGTGGCCGGCAGCGCTCCCGGCGAGGTGGTCCTGGTCGGCGGCGGTGACCCGACGCTCGCGAGCGCTGCTGCCCCGCGGGGCTATCCGGTCCGGGCGAAAGGGCGACCGAGCATCTTGTCGGCCATCCGTGCGGCCATCGACATGATGGTGAGTGCGGGATTCGCGCTTCCCTGTGTCGGCAGCGCGCTTCCTCCACCGATCCACAGGTTGGGCACCGCGAAGGTCCGGCCGATTTCATCCACGACGCCCTCAGCTGCCGACGCGGCCATCCGGGCCCCACCGACGAGATGGGCGTAACGGTCGATGGTCATCGTGTCCGTTGCGCCGGCCGCGACGATGACCCTGACGAGCACCTCCTTGGCCGCTGCCACCAGTTTCCGGTCGTTGTCGCACTGGCTGTAGCTCAGCCGGGCAACGGGCAGGCCGTGTCGGTCTTTCTCGTTCGCCAGGGTCACCCGGTT
>JBBPYI010000246.1:0-4530 GCA_038200075.1 Mycobacteriales bacterium | reverse complement strand
GTCCTCGGACTGGACACCGGGGCCACGCTCACCCAGCAGCGTCTGCTCGGGCTCCTGACCTGGGCGACGCTGGCGCTGGCGCTGCGTGGGGAGACCCGGGCGACCCGCGTGCAGGTCGCGGTCGTCGTGGCGTACGCCACCGTCATCGAGTACGTCTTCGCCGACTGGCTCGGCGTCTACGTCTACCGGCTCGAGAACGTCCCGGCCTTCGTCCCGCCTGGGCACGGGCTGATCTACCTGGCAGCCTTCGCCGTCGGTCGCAGCGCCTGGGCACGCCGGCACGCGCGGGTGCTGCTCCGCGTGGCGCTGGTGCTGTGCGCAGGCTGGGCCCTGTGGGGCGTCACGCTGGCCGAGCGGCAGGACGCGCTCGGCTTCTTCTGGTTCCTGTGCCTGGCGGTCTTCGCGTGGCGCGGCCGCAGCCCGCTGCTCTACGCCGGGGCGTTCTTCGTCGTCAGCTATCTGGAGATCGTCGGCACCTCGCTGGGCACCTGGGCATGGCAGCCGTACGACCCGACCGGGCTCATCACGATCGGGAACCCGCCGAGCGGGATCGCGGGCGGCTACGCCTGGTTCGATGCGGCCGCGCTCTTCCTCGCTCCGCGCGCCCTGCTGTGGTGGGACGCGCGTCAGAACCAGGCGGGCGACATGTCCAGCGTGGTCGTGTCGAGGGACTCCAGCAGCGCCAGCTGAGCGGCGACCTTCGGCAGCTCCCAGCGGAAGAAGAACCGCCCGGCCTGGCGCTTGCCGTCGTAGAAGTCGCCCTCGCGACCGTCGGCCGCCAGCAGCTGCTCAAGCCAGATCCAGGCCAGGACGACATGCCCGACGGCCTCGAGATAGACGGTGGCGTTGGCCAGCGACACGTCCAGGTCACCGGTGGTGAACAGCGTCATCGTCGTGGCCGGCAGGCGTTCGACGAGCGTCTCGAGCTGCGCGCCGAGCTCGCCGAGCTCACCGCCGCGGGAGCTCGCCAGCGCGGTGGTGCGCTGCATCGTCTGGGTCAGCAGCGCCAGGCCCGCACCGCCCTGCATGACGACCTTGCGGCCCAGCAGGTCCAGGCCCTGGATGCCGTGGGTGCCCTCGTGGATGGGATTGAGCCGGTTGTCCCGGTAGAACTGCTCGACGGGGTACTCGCGGGTGTAGCCGTAGCCGCCGAGCACCTGGATCGCCAGGCTGTTGGCCTCCAGGCACCACTGCGACGGCCAGCTCTTGGCGATCGGGGTCAGCACGTCGAGCAGCAGCGTGGACTCGGTGCGGATCGACTCCGTCTCGCCGGTGGCCTGCTCGTCGAGCAGGCGCCCGCAGTAGAAATTCAGCGCCAAGGCGCCTTCCACGTAGGCCTTGCTGGCCAGCAGCATCCGGCGGACATCGGCGTGCTCGATGATCGGGACCTGCGGGCTGGCCGGGTCCTTGGCGCTGACCGGACGGCCCTGCGGGCGGCCCTTGGCGTAGTCCAGCGCGTGCAGGAAGCCGGTGTAGCCCAGCGCGGTGGCGCCGAGCCCGACGCCGACGCGGGCCTCGTTCATCATGTGGAACATGTACTTCAGCCCCTGGTGGGGCTCGCCGACGAGGTGGGCGACGGCGCCCGGCTGACCTCCGGGGGTATGCACGCCCTCACCGAAGTTCAGCAGCGTGTTGACGGTGCCGCGAAAGCCCATCTTGTGGTTGAGCCCGGCCAGGACGACGTCGTTGCGCTCACCGGTCTCGACGACCACCTTGGGCACGATGAACAGCGAGATGCCCTTCACCCCGGCCGGTCCGCCCGGGATCTTGGCCAGGACGAGGTGGACGATGTTCTCGGACAGGTCGTGGTCGCCGGCCGAGATCCACATCTTGTTGCCGAAGACGCGGTACGTCCCGTCGGCCTGCGGTTCGGCCCGTGTCGTGACATCGGACAACGAGCTGCCGGCCTGCGGCTCGGACAGGCACATGGTGCCGAAGAAGCGGCCTTCGAGCATCGGCCGGACGTAGGTGTCGACCTGCGCGGGACTGCCGTACGCCATCAGCAGGTTGGCGTTGGCGATCGATAGGAACGGGTAGCTGCTGGTGCCGACGTTCGCGGCCTGGAAGTAGCCGAAGACGGCGTTGCCGACGACCATCGGCAGCTGCAGACCGCCGAGCTCCTCATCGAGGGTGCCCGCGAGCAGGCCGGCCTCGGCGAAGACGTCCAGGGCCTTCTTGATCTCCGGGATCAGCTGGACCCGCTCGCCGTCGAAGCGCGGCTCGTCGCCGTCGCTCTTGCGGTTGTGGGTCGCGAAGTGCTCGGTCGCGATCTGCTCGGCGAGGTCCAGCACCGCGTCGAAGGTCTCCCGGCTGTGCTCGGCGTGCCGGTCGCGCTTGGTGAGGCTCTCCACGTCGAGCCACTCGTAGAGCAGGAACTCGAGGTCGCGACGGTTCAGCAGCAGGCTCGCCATGGGTCAAGCCTAGGCCCGGCTCACGCCCGACGGGCCAGCTCGGCGTCGAGGCGGGTCAGGTCGTCGCGGAGGCGGGCCGCGTCCTCGAACCGCAGCTTGTCCGCGGCCGCGGTCATGTCCCGAGTGGTCCGGGCACGCTGCTGCTCGAGCTGCGACACCGTGCGGGCGGCCAGCTGGACGTCGGCTGTCGTGACGTACTCGCTGCCGTCCTCGCCGAGCAGGGGCTGCAGGTCCGGCGCCGCCCCGATGTGGTGGTGCCGGCCGGTCTCGTCGCGGCGGTAGGACCGGGACCGCTTGCGCACCAGGTCGCGGGCGGAGGGTCGCCCTGGGTCACCGGGCGGCTCGGTCACACCGGCACCGGTTCGCGCGCCGGACGGGTCCGGGCCAGGACCCCCACCGCCAGCAGTACGACCACACCGCCGGCGAGCTGCAGCGGCTGCAGCCGCTCGCCCAGGACCAGCGCAGCGACCGCGATGCTCACCACCGGCTCCACCGTGCTGATCACGGCCGTGTCGGACGGACCGAGCAGCGCCAGGGCGGCGAAGAAGGTCGTGACCGCCACGACCGTGCCGATGAGGGCGACGCCGACCAGCGCAAGCCAGGCCGAGGTGGTCGACGGCAGTCGAGGGCCGGTCAGCGCCGCAAGGACGCCGGTGACCAGGGCGCTCGCGGTCAGGACCCAGGCCGCGGTCGTGAGGGGCCCGACCCCCACCACACGGCTCGAGACCAGGATGTAGACGGCGTAGACCAGCGCCGCGGCCAGCCCGAGCAGCACGCCCGTGCCCTTCCCGCTGCCGACCGGCCCCACCGTCAGCGCTGTCCCGACCGTGGCAACCACGACGCAGCCCAGCGCCAGGGGTCGGGGCCGGTCGCGCAGCAGCACGGCGCTCAGGACCACGACCAGCGCGGGGTAGAAGTAGAGCAGCAGCGAGGTCAGCCCGGCTGAGATCCGCTCCAGGGCGAAGAAGTAGCACAACGCCTGCCCGACGTAACCGATGCCGCCGAGACCGGCGAGCAGCCCCAGGGTGCGGCCGCGCGGTCGGGTCTCCCGCCGGACCCGGGCGAGCACCTGCAGGATCACCGCGGCGATCGCGAAGCGCACCGCCAGCACCCCCACCGGGTCGGCTCCGTCGTCGTACACGACCTTGGTCAGCACGGGCATCACGCCGAACGCGGTTGCGCTCGTCAAGGCAAGGGCGATCCCCCTGAGGCGACGGTCGGTGCTCACCGGCCGGACGGTACCGGCGTGGCGCGCACCCGCGGGGCCCGGGCTGTCCCTAGCCTGCGGCGCATGGCCCGAGGACGACACGTCAAGCGCACCGGTCTGCTGGCACGGCTGTGGCCGCGACGTGCCCGCCCAGCGCAGCCCGTGGTCGCTTCGTCGCGCCTGCAGGCCCTCGAGGGCGAGGTGTCCCGGCTGCGGGTGCTCGGGATCGCCCACGCGGCGTCGGCGGCGGCCGCCGACGTCCGGTCGCGCCGCGCGCAGGAGCAGCTCGCGGCGAGCCTCGTCGAGGTCGCCGCTCTGCGCTGCGATCTCGCTGCCCTGCGCGAGGAGCTGGTCTGGGCCTTCGCCGAGCGCAAGCTGGCGGTGCCGGCGCCGGTGGTGGACCTGCGGGACGGGGCGGCGCGTACGGCCTAGCGGTCTGTGGTGCGCGGGAGCAGGCCCGCGCAGGCCGCGCACGCGATCACCGCCGCGCCGCCGAAGACGACCAGCCGCAGGCCCACCAGGGCAGAGGTGCTGGCCACGACGAGAGCGGAGCCGTGCAGCCCGACGGCTAGCCCGACCGCAGCGCGCTGCTGCGCCGGACGCCACAGCAGCACCGCCAGCACGGCCTCGCTGGCGATCAGGACGAGACCGGCGGCCACCAGCGGCACGGGCGGGGGCAGCACCCCGAGCGGTCCGGTCGAGAACGTCACGGCCAGCACGTCGCCGCCGAGGAAGGACTCGTTGAGCTTGGCCAGGGCGGCGACCCCGTAGAGCGCGAGCAGCTGGATCCGCCACAGCAGCAGCCGCTCCGGGACGTCGCGGGCGACCGCGGCGGCGAGCGCCACGCCGATCAGCAGCACCAGGTGCTGGCGACGCAGCTCCAGCGGGAGGTCGACGGCCAGCGCGACCCCG